>NZ_BCNB01000007.1 GCF_001485575.1 Haloarcula sp. CBA1127 | reverse complement strand
ATACTGCCCTCCGCTCGACGGTCGGGTCCGTTTCATCGCCCCAGTAGGCTACCAACTGCCCGACGGCGAGACTCGACAAGACGAGACCTGGCCACAGTAACACCTGACTGCCCGCCGCGACCAGTCCCAATCCAACGACTAGGGCGACGAGCTTTCGTGGGTGGCCGCGAACCTCTTCGACCCACGAGCCTTCGGGAACGACAGTCATGGGTCGCCCCCTCTTTCGTCAGCGTGCGTCTTGAAAACGAACACCCAGCAAACACCAACGTAGGATATTACGAACAGCCCAGCCAGCCCGGTGTAGCCGGCAACCGGCCGCCGCAGGACGGCAGTAACCAGTTCTCTAGCGCTGGAGAGTGGTTTGACAAAGAGCGCCGAAGCGGCGGCACTGACATCCACGAGCGCGATGCACAGGACGACCAGCAGTGCGAACAGTGCGTGTTCGAATTGGAACTGATGTATCTCTTGAATCATGCGATGAGCCTCCCGTCAGGAGTTTCGTCAATCGTCTCTGCCGTCAGCATCTCCTCTATCAATTGTTCAGCCTCGTCGTGGTCCAGATCGTCAGCCTCCTCGACGACAGCGTCGACGACAGCCTCTCGGTCCGCGCCGTAGCCAGCCCCGTCGAACTTCAGCTCTTCGACGACCTCGGTCACGACGGCGGTCGGGGCGTCGGAGGTGACGACCAGCTGGCCGTCGTCGTCGGTCTCGACCTCCACATCCGGGCCGGGGTCGAGCCCCAGTTCGCGGAATGACCGACTCTTCAGCCGCGTGGCTCGCTCGGCGTCGACCATCTCGATGGTCTCGGAGTGGCGGGCCTTCGCCGACGCTTCGGCCAGCCGGATGAGGTCCAGGAGCGACCGCGGCGTCACCGGGATGGTCCGGTCTTCCTCGTCCTCGCGAGCGACCAGCCGCGTCTTCACGGCCACGTACCACTCGCGGAGCGCGTCTTTGACCGCGTCGTCCGCAAACGTGGGCGTGAGTTCGCGACACGCCTGCAGGTACGCCCGCAGCGCCTCGATGGGAAGGTCTCCGTCGACATCCTCGCGAAGCTCGTCGGGGACGTCGTCGCCCCGATCTTGCCTCGTGGCAACGTCTCGGCCGTCGATGATGTGGCCCGCTAAGTCATCGATTTCCTCCCGGTCTGTGCGCTCGCGCAGGACCCATATCAGGTCGAACCGGTCCAGCAGCGGCGAGATGATATTCGTTTGCTGAATCGGGCTTTCGCCGGTTCGGAAGTGGCCGTCCTCCGGGTTGGCGGCCATGAGCATGGCCGTCTCGGCATTCAGGACCGCGCGCTCGCCGGCCTTCTCGACGGTCACTTTCCCGGATTCCATCGCCTCGAGGACGGCGTTCTGTTCGGACGAGCCAGCGCTATCGAGTTCGTCGACGAACACGGCACCGCCGGAACACTTCGGAATCGCGCCAGCGGTGACGGTCAGATCGCGGTCGTCGAACCCGTCTCTGGTCATCGCGGCGGTCAGGCCAGCAGCGGAAGTGCCCTCGTTGCCAGAAGTCTTCTGGGCTCGTGGACTTAGCGCCGTCAGCGCCTCGCCGAAGTCCGTCTTCCCAGTGCCGGGGTCGCCCAGCTGCAGCTGATGGATTAGGCCGCGGTGGTTGGTACCCTCGTCATCGGGTGAGTTGCCACGAACCAACTGCAGGATGAGGCTCTCTTTGATGTGCTCGTCACCGTAGTGGTTCGGCGCAATCGAGTCGATGAGCGTCGGCATCGGATCGTGGGTGGCGGCGAGCTCCTCGATGACGTCACGATGGGCAGCGCGGTCGGCCTTCTGCTTGGCTGATTCCTCGACGATGACCTCCTCGACATCGAGGATCTTCTGGCCGACCGTCGAACCATCTGGATGGACGGCCTTGTACTCGGCGACGAGTGTGACGACCTCGCCGGACTCAACGCCGCGTCGAGCCAACTGTTCGGTGAGATGAGCATCGATTGTCTCTGTGCCCTCCTCAACGCGCTCGGGCACAGGCTGGAGCCGGAGTGCCTGGTAATCGACGTATAGACACTGTTCGTTGACCAATCTGAACGGGCCACGTTTCTCACAGCCTTCGCAGATAGTCGGTTCTCGAATCCCGCCGTAGCCCTGTGGAATGCGATGGAGCGTGCCGCAACGGTAGCACTCGAAGCCGGCCTCGTCAAGTTTCGGGTCGACCGAGGAGCGCTGTCGAATCTGGCCGCGAACGGCGATAGTCTGGCTGACGGTCCGGGCGTAGTGTTCGCCGACGTGGTAGACATCGACGTCATCGACGATCGGGAGTGACTCAGCGTCGACGCTCATCGGAGTGCCTCCATTGTCACGTCAATGCCGTTGGTGAGGACATCTATCGCGGCCTGGATGTTGACGCCGGGAATGATTCCGGTCCAGAACAGCAGTCCGAACAGCGCTGCCGAGAAGAGAACAGATACCAGCGCGTGACGGGTCGCCGTCCGCCCGACCGTCGCGACGAGTGCAACGATCCCTTTCAGTTTGAAGCCCCACCACAGCCAGAGTCCGGTCGTCATCAACGTTCCAACGCCGACACCGAGCCCAGTCAGTCCGAAGTTCTCAAGTCCGAACTGCAGCAGTCCGCGAAGCAAATCGATTGGTGTTATCAGCACTGGTCGACACCTCCGACTCGTCGAAACCTCTCAGAATTTCGAGTGTTGATCGCGACCAGCCAGCGGCGCACGCTCGCGTCGCATAATGCGCCTGCCCACACGGGGGGTGCTCTCGTCTTGTCTGGAATTCCGCGCGCGCGTAAAATCCTAGAACTCGCCGCGAAATCGGTGCGGGCCCCAGTCTCCGGCAGTCCGACCCCCTGGGTTCGTCTACGAAAACTGAGAGGATACAGCCGAGGTTTGAGACCGTCGACGATGATCGTCGACGAATGGTCCATGGGGTCGGGCCGATCATGCCGACGCACCCCCTGGGACTGCAGTTCGGTCCGAGTCGGTCTCAGAGAGGTACACTTTCAGGTCACCGTGAATCGGCTTCGAGATCTCCGGCCACGTTATCGGCGGCCAAGTGAATCCTTGTTCGGAGTACATCACCGCCTCGCCGATGTCAAGATCGGCGGTGATGTTGTCCTCCATCGGAACAGAGTCAAATCCTTTCGGCGCGGAGCCGCCGTGAGGATTCGCGGTCCCGTTCATTGCGACGCGCCAGCGAATCCGGTCAGTCCAGAGATTGTGCAGGTGCTTGTCCTTGTGGCCGAAAAAGAGGCCGATGATGCCGTTCTTCCGGAAGTCCTCAACGGCGGTCCCGGCAAGTTGGACTTTCTGGAGTGTGGCGTACTTGTCCTTCGAGACGCCCTCCCGAGCGAGCGACGCGACCTCGTCGCAAATCCAGGTTGTCCAGTCGAACGGGCCGCGTTCGACGAGCGACAACGCCCAGCCGAACCACCAGTGATCGACCGGGTCACCCTCCTGAAACTCGACGCCGTCGATGACCTTGTCGGATTCCTCGTAGACCCACTGACACCCTCGCATCTTCGGGTCTGGATAGACGACGTGAAACACGCCGTCCTGCAGGACGTTCAGGTTCAGGTCCATGATATCACTGTAGTACGTGACCTTCCGGACGACGTCTTCGAGCGGGACTTCTTTGCCCATCGAGTTCCGGTCACCGCCTTTCGGGACGACACGCGCGTTTGCCTCGTACCCCTTCGGGAGGCACACGTGTGCGACAGGGGCGTACGGGAGCCACTCCGACCGCGAGCCTGTCGCAGCTCGCCAGACTACTCGTGAGTTGTTGACCTCCATGTCGATTTGGGCGGCCCGGAGTGCCAGCGTCGTCTTGCCGGAGTTCGGCGGACCTGTTGCGAACCACTCGACGCCGCCACTGGGCTGGTTGCGGCCGCCGTCCCATGTGTGGTCCCAGAAAGCCGGAACAAGACCGTCCTCGTCGAACTGGTCGGGATTGAACGACGGCATGCCATGGAGGCGGCGAAGGTAGGCCCCGTCGGAGTGCCGACGACTGTCGTCCGTCCACTGTGCGCTTCCGTAGTGCGGTGCTTCGAAGCCCAGCTCCTGGGGGTCATATAGCTCTGACATGGTTACATCGTCCTCGGAGATTCGTGCTCACCGGTTTCGTCGGCGTGATGCTCGTCGGCCTGACTCGCCCAGCGCTCGACTGCGCGGTTGTACGCCGGCAAGAGGTACGTCGCACCCCACAGCTCGCGCTCGCGTTTGTACTTCGTCCCTTCCTCGAGGAGGGCTCGTTGCGCGCTGGCCCGGTCGTGGATCTTCCAGTCGAAGTCCGGTTCGACCTTATAAAGCTCGCCGAGCGTGCCGGTGTCGAGCCGAGAAAGCCAGTCGTCAACTGCCCTCATGTCCTCGAATCCGTCCAGCAGCGAGACCAGCAGGCCGCTCTGTTTTCGGTAGAGTTCGTCCAGCGCCGGTCGCATCGCGAAGTGTTTCGTCTCTTCAGCGTTCTCGACTCGGTCTTGTTCGTTGGTGTACTGGTTCACCTCCGTTCTGAGCGTCCGGTAGGCTGCCCGGAATGCCGGACGGATGTACTTCGCAGCGAGGTACCGGCGTTCCCGTTCGGCGGTCGCGAGTCCGACGGGATCTTCCCGCCACTGGTTGCGCTTCTCGGACGTGATGACGACCGACAGCGGGACTGGGCGCGAACAGACGTTTACGAACCAGCCGTCCGGGACACGACCGAGTGACCAGAATTGCATCTGGTGCAGCGAGAGGAGCAGCTCTCGCCGGGACTCGTATCCTTCGACCGTCCAGCGATCCAGCCACGTTCGCTGGTCAGCATTCAATTTGTCCAGTGCCGGCGTGAACTGGTCGTCCATGACGACAGACCCGTCTCCGTCGACCTCCTCGAGGACGTCATCGAGCGATGTCTCCAGTATCGAAGACATCAGTCGTCACCTCCCGCAGCGGCAGACGGTCGCTCGTCGCGGTCCAGTGCTGGGTCCTCATCGGACAAGACCGAGTCGAACGGTTTGCCCTCCCGGTTGTGTGCCTCGTCAATGAGGCCCTCGTCTCGGAGGTCCTGGAGCCACTTCTGGACGTCGTACTGCTTGTTCTCGCTCTCGATGAGCTTCTCCAGGACCGCGTCGATCGTCCCGAACCGGCGGACGTTCAAGTCGACGTACCAGGCTGTGGTCCACGCTTTCCGCGCCTGCCCCGGTGCGACCCACGACTGGGCCTTCCCTTCGATGGGCTCGGCGAACAACAACGCGAACGGCAGGCACACCAGAAGGCCCCACTGCCACGCGCCGACGAAATCCAGCGATGCGTACGCTGAGATTGCTGGAATTACGAGCATCCCGGCGGCCTGGAAGTACTGTTCTTTCCCAATCGACTCGGGCAGCGCTCGCAGCTTGCCCGGGTCCAGTTCGTCCTCGAGGAGAGTGCCTTCGTCGTCGCGGGGTGGCTGGTAGGTCCGCCACGGCCAAGTAAAAATAACACGCGAAGGCAGGTGTTCGACCAGCCCCGGTGCGTCCTGGTCGACGATGACGACTTTGTCGTAGTCGCCGACACAGTCCCACTCAGCTTCTTTGTTGTTGATGTTCAGCCGAGCGTAACAGCCTTTGTAGCGGGCCCACATCGACAGCAGGCCCTTCGAGTACAGCACCGGCGCGCCGTCCTCGTCGAACACGACGTCGTAGCCCTCGATCTCGATATCACCAGAATCGAGAATCTCGCTCTTGTCGTCGAGTGGGCTGGTAGCGGTCTCCGGGTCCATCCGAATGAAGCCCCAGTTCTCGATAGCGTCGTCGTGGTCCTCGAGCTGCATCACCGCCACGACATAGGCGATGAACACGCTGAACACAATCGGGAAGTGGGCAGTCAGCGACGCCAGCGCGTAGTAGCCCACGAAGTACGCACCCACGGCGAATATGAAGCCGATGGCGATCCATGCCATCGCCCCGCGGCCAGTCCCAGCCAGGGCCTTCCGGCGGAATTTCGGGACATACGTATAGCTGAGCAGCGACAGCACGATCGTCGGTAGAACCACCCACAGCAGGATGTACTCGTTCAGGTCGCCGCGAGTGTTGATATCGGGTGCGGCCTTCGCCGTCGCGATGGATTTGTGCTTGAACGTCCAGCGGAGTGTGTCTCCGCTGGGGAGTTCCATCAGCATCGTCACCCGCTCAGCGTCGTCGTAGTGGCCACGCAGGGGGATGTCGTTGTGCCGTCGCATCCCCGACTGGAAAGTTACTTCCTGCTCGCCAACCGCCGTGACGTTCGCGTAGCGCTCGGTGATGACCGTCCCGTTGGAGGTCTCCGTTTTACGCGTGTCCGGATGCCAGTAGATCTTCGTGAGCGAGAAGGTACGATTCTGGCCATCGAACGGGAAGCTTCCATACAGCCGCACCTGATTCCGGTGAACCGTCGTCGTGGGCGTCAAGAACTCCTGTGACGAGCGCTGGCCGTATGTTCCGGTACCACGCGGCGGATACCGGACCATCCAGAAGGCAGTCATCTCACCGGCCGTCCGGAGCGAGGGATAGCGCTCGTCGGTGACTGTGCCCTGGGTCTGGAGTTCCTGCAGCGTCCACTCTTGGTCCGTCGATGACTGTGCGTCAGCACCCACAGACAGCGGGGCCGACAGCGCGCTGATGATAAGCAGTACGACAAGCAAGCCGTGTTGAGTTTTCCGTCCGAACATCAGTTGTTCCCTCCGCGAAGTCGATCCGAGCCGTCACGAACCCGACTCGCGCCGTTCGAAACGATCTGGATGGGCCGTGGTCCCTGTCCCTTGATGTAGGTCATGTAGAGGTAGTACGCCGTCAGCAAGAGCCCGATGAGGCCTGCCAGTGGGACGAGCGGCTGCAGGCCGCTGCCGAGTGACTGCGTGATGACGTGCCCGCTGGCCCAGTCGATTATATAAACCACGACCAAGACGGCCGCAGCCGCCGGGAGTGTGCCTTCTGGGAGTGCCGACGGGAGCGTAATGAACTCGAACCGCCGGACCAGCACAGCCAGTGCCAACAGGAGTACGACGCCGACGATGAGCGGAACTGGAATCCCTTCCTCGGGAGCCGTGATCGGTCCCATCGTCGGCCCGTTGAAGGGACCGCTCGTCGAATCGGTCGCCGAAGACGTCGTGTTCTCTTCCTGGAACTGCAGCGTCTCGTCGCTGTCGTCGTCGGACAGCGTCAGCGGCGAATTCGCCGTCCCAGAGTCCCGAACGACGCCCTGGGACGTACTGTAGAGGATGTACTTCTGGTCGTCTTTCGCGTCGACGAAAGTGAACTCCACCTCGTCGCCGTAGGTACTGCCCGCCCCGATCTCAAGCGACGGTTCGTTCGTATCTGGGGCGTCGGTGACCGACACCTGGACGTCGCCGTTGGTCGGCGTCGCGGTCACGGGCACTGTCGCAAGCTGGAACTCGTAGCCAGCATCGGACGGCGGTAGGTGGAGCCGTTGCGTGCCGTTGGCCTCGACTGTCGCGTACTCCCCGCTTTCGCCGGCCCACGGTTCGTCGTAGGCGTAGTGAATCCGCTCAGCACCGTCTGGCAGCCGCATGTACGAGTCGCCATTCCAGTCGGTCAGTTTGACACGGGAGTCCAGCGTCGAACCTCGGACACTCGGGTCGACGACCTGTATCGAGCCGTTGTTGACCCGTGCCATCGACCCGTCCGCTCGGACAGTAACCGTGTCGCCTGCACTGACAGAGCCAAGTTCTACGTTGAGCGTCGTGTCGTTGAGCTCGTAGTCTGCCGGAGCTACCTCTGACCACGTCCCGCCGTTGGTTCGGACTTCGAGATTACGGACTTCGTAGACGTTGCGCTCGAAGGGGATTGTCAGCGATGCCGCTGAGCGGTCGCCGGCGAAGGACTTCGAGACGTTGTAGCGAGAGGTCAACTGTTCCGCAGTGTAGGTGACCGTCTGCTTGTCCTGGACCTCGTGGCGATAGGTCAGCTGGACCTGTGTTGCCGGCGCATCCGCCGACTGCTGAGCCAGCCCGAGCTCAACGTTGTTCGTGCCCTCACGAACCCACGCGGAGTCAGTCGTCAGCGACGTGGTTTCACCATCGCCCAAACGGCCTGCATAGCTCGTCTCGTTGCCGTTGACGTAGATACTGACGTCCTCGGTTCGGTCCGTTCTGTATACGTCACCCGGGCGGTCGTAGCCGATCCTCCGACAGTCGATATCTTCACATCACTCGTTTGCCGGTCGATGCTGGGCAGCTCGGCAGTGGCTGTCTCGCCCGGTGCGAGCATACCCGAGTAGCCCGCTTCAGTGACGCCATCACCGTCGACATCGACTGCAGGGTCTTCCGTGTGGTAGGTCCCGTCAGCGGAGATTGTATAGTCGACAGTCCCGGCCGTCAGCGAGGTCTCGACAGTCGAGTCGCCGTTCGACAGTGTCTCGGCCGAGACAGACGTCGACTGTCCCGAAGTCAGGATACCCGAGTAACTCGCGTCGACCGACCCGTCTCCGTCGAGATCGAGGCCGGGGTCCTCGGTCGCTGTGCGTTCGGTCATATCAATATCGACGTCTGTCTGATGGCCCGCCAGCGAGACACTCGCCGTATGCGACCCCGTCGAGAGGTCCGACACACTCGCCGTATGCGTCTCGCCGGATTTCAGGACGCCCGTATAACTCGCGTCGGTCGACCCGTCGCCGTCGACATCAACCGACGGGTCCTCGGTCGCTGTCCTCTCCGTCCAGCTAAGTGTATAATCTATTGACGACCCTCCGGAGCCACTAAAGTCGAGTTGGGACGACGACGTAGATAGGTCGATAGTCCGTGATTTTGTTTGTCCGTCGCTGAAATCGCCAAACGACGCCGAGGCCCCTGTGTCATCCGACGCAGTGAGGCCAGAGACACCAGATTTGACCTCATACTCCATATCTGCCGCCTTGTCTCTTGCCTCACCGAGCGATTGGGAATAAATCCAATAGCCGGTAGTCCCCCCTCTTTGTCTGAGCGCCAGAGAATCATACTCCCCGTCGCTGTCTGTCCCAAGAGACTCGAAGCCTATTATGTAGTCTTTGCCCGCCTCAACTTGGTAATTTGTGTCTAAGTTTGCTGTTTTCTTTCCCGCCGACCAACTTGGTTTCCAATTGTCTTTTATTTTAGTCCCCTCGGCGTAATTACTATCTACCCCACTTTCCTGAATAATATATATATCAACAGGAGCGGGACGACTGCCTTGTGCGGATGTTATATTTACGGTTAGGCTTTGGATAGTGCCACTACTGTCCGGATTTATCCGTATATCGCTTCCCATCGCCACATCCTCATGAGTGTCACCTATCCAAGTGTTACCGTTGGCAAAGTTAGGGCCTTGGTCCACTGGGTTGTCCGTCACGAGTTTGCTGTGACCTGTCACGGTGAGCGTTGGGTCCCCTCCGCTCCCGTCTGTCGGCTGGATATTGCCGCCGACAGAGAGGCTGGTAGAGTGAGACGGAGAGACGCCGGTCCCGCTGGCCGAGTCTGTCGTCGAACTTGAATCACCACTAAACGTTACTGAGACGCTTTCAGCCGGAACATTTCCGCCGACATTGTAGCTTAGAGATTCCCCGTTCGCGAGGTTCGACCCCGAGACCGTGCGCGCTGTCGTCTGTTCGTTTCCGGTAAACTCGACAGTCTCGCTGTCAGGGTCGACGTTACCAGGAACCGAGACGGATTTTGTCGACCCGCTGCTCGACCCGGTCGCTGATGCCGACCACGCTGTCGTCGTCTCGACACCTTCCCACGTGATCTCTGGTTCGTTGTTTGCCGACGGCCCTGTGGGTGGGAGATTCCCCGCGACAGACAGCGCGAGCGTGTCGCCATCAGTCAGCGTCGACGCGCTCTCCGTGTCCGTTTCCGTATTCGTGATGCCGGTCACATCGGCCGTGAAGTCCTTGACCGCGTCCTTGTCGCTCACGTCGTAGGCGGATGTGAACCCATCTGTCGCCGGCGAAGCCGTGATCTGGACTTCACCGGAGAACGTGATGCCGTTCTCGCTGAACTCAGGTACTTCAAAGACGAGATAGCCGTTCTCGTAGGCAACTTCTCGTGTCCAAGTCGACCCGCTGGAGTGGACACCTCGGACCTGTTTCGGCGTGTACCCCAGCTGCTCATGCACGGCCCCAGCTGGCAGCGCGACCTCACGACCAGCGTGGTGCTGGTCGTCACCGAGGATGAGTGCGAGGTCGCCCGCGCCGATAATATTGGCATTCGATCCGACGAGGTCCTCAGCCCGATCGGGTGTCGTCACCGTCACCGACATCGAGGACGCATTCGACCCGGTATAGGTCGCTCCGCGTAGCGATTCCGCCGGGATCGCCGGCGTCTGTCCGTCGGGCACGTCCACATCGATATTCCCATCCGGAACCACGGACATACCGGAGGGACCACTATCCGCCGCCACAGCGCCGATGCTCCCGGCTGGAATCCCAGCCAGCACCACCAGTGCAACCGCCAGAGTCGTGAGTAGTTTTGAGGTCATGTACTGAAAGGAATGGAATGCCCGACAGGCGCGTTAGGCCCTCCGTGTGCTGGCTCCGCTCGTACCGTACCGAGCGACAATCGTCACGACCAGGACGGCCATGACGATGGCTCCGAGCTGCCACGGTTGCAGTGGGACATAGCCCTTGATCTGGAGATAGGCCAGCACGCCGAGGAGAATTTCACCGGTCAGTGCCGGTGCGGCCTTGATGAGCGGAGCAAGTTCGCCGCCCGCCATCGCTAGCTCCCGGCCGATCGTCACCATGATCGACGTGACGACCACCGCCAGCGAACCAAAGCCGCCTGCGATTCCACCGGTCGTCACACGGGCCCGCTCGCCCACGCGTTCGACCAGTTCCACGTTGTCGTTGGCTTCCTCGTACTCTTCGAAGGCCCAGAGAGCCAGCGCCCCCACGGCGAGTAAGCCGATGATCGTCGCGATGACCGACCCGGTAAGGAGTCCCATCAGCACGTCCAGTGCCACGAGTCCTCACCTCCCTTCGGCGTCTGTTCTCGGTTCGTCAGTTGTGCGGTGTCTTGAGTTGTCATGTTCCTTAGTTTGATTTCTGAATTTCTTTGTAGAAACTGTGCAGCACCTTCACGACGACCAGTTTCACCACGAACAGGCCGCCGATGACCAGCGCAGTGTTCTGAGCGATCCCGGTCGGTATGAACGGGACACGCGGTGCAATCGAGAACGCCGTCACTGAGAACGCCGTGAACAGCGTCCCGAGTTGTGCCCAGAGCGTCCCGACCAGTGCGACCACCAGCGGGAGTTTGATGATGATGCCAACCAGCGCAGAGACGCCGGTTGCCTTCGCGAGCGGATGGCGAGATACTGTCTTGAGGAACTCTCGGACACCCATCAGCCGTCACCTCGTGCGAACTCGATGAGACGATACGCCCATTCCTGGACGAACGTCAGCACTGCATCCAGGACTGACCCAGCTACTGGGATCGCACCCAGGAGGTCCGTGACTGCTGGTCCGAACGCGACGATCGCCAGCACGATCGCGACGAACGTCGCCGTCCAGAGGAGCAACAACACGAGCGGCGCAGCGGGCCCGAACGCGACAGCGATGGAGACGAGGAACGACTGCCAACCCTCTGCCATCAGCGCCAGTCCGTCACCGAACATGGACACAGTCTCGGACAAGGACCCGCCAGCAGCGCTGATAGCATTCTCGACGATTCCGTAGCCGCTCTCGATGACACCCGCAATCTGGAACACGAGCGCCGCGACCGCGCCGATCACGTACTCAGTGATTCGGCGACTAATGAGCTCGTCCAGTTCGCTCGAGTCGAGTACCCTGTCGACGGCCTTGTCGACTAACGACTGTTCGCTCATAATCGCGATCGCGCCTCCGCAAGCACGAGTGCCATCAGCACGACGAACGCGAGCGCGCCGATGAACGCGAAGATTCCGAGGCCATCGATGAACCGTTCGGTCTGCTGGAATGCCGCATCGACAGCCACGCCGGGACTCTGGACCAGCAACCCGACGGCTTTCTCCATTACCGTCGCATACTCGCTGGCCGGGCCGATGATCCAGGACTGAAAGAACGTCCCAATGAGATCGGCGGCCGACGAGAAATACGCTGTCGAGATGGCACCCAGCGATGCCATCAGGACACTTTTCCAGTCAACCGAGGTCCCGCCGTCGGTCGTCAACGGATCCGTGGAGCCGTCGAGCAACCTCGCAGCGCGGCCGCTGTCACCACTCACTCGGCCTCACCTCCGCGTCTCGACGCCGACGGCCCCCGAACCATCACTCCTCGCCCTCCTCTGCTCCGACGAAGGGGAGCCATTCTGGCGCGTCGATGCCACCGGCCCCGGGGAAGATGTTCGACGTCGACTCTTCGCTGCGGGCCCGAGCAATGATGAGCGCGCCGAGGACCACCGAACCGATTGCGACAGCGAACGTCAACGGGCCAAACTGGGCCCAGATACCACTGCCAAGCGATGATGCAGACTCTGCTGCACCGGATTGGATGATGTTCGCGCCACCACCGAGGAACGAATCGATGAGGCCGCCGATCCCTTCGCCGAGCGCGAGCCCGGTGTTGATCGGGATATCGAAGAACGCCCCGATTGCGTCCGCTAACGACGCGAAGAACGCAATCACCGGCAGCAGTAGCGTCTTCGGGAGGATATTCGTCCAGTTACCGTTGGACACGTTCGCAATCTCCCTGAGCCGATCTGTCCACTTCCCCATCAGCGCTCACCTCCTGGCGGGGGTGTGGCGTCCGTCATCGGAATCACGCCCCTCGCGATGGCCCAATGAACGGAACGAGGCCTTTGACGTACGCCCAGAGACTGCCCAGCGTGGCCAGCGCGCCTCCAACAAGCGGGATGCTACCGAGGCCGCCACCGCTACCGCCGGGACCCATCACGGCGGCCCCAGCGGTCGCGAAGGCATTCTTGGTGTTCTTGAACTCGTTCTCCTGCAACTGGAGATTGAGAACGACGTAGTTCGTCTGGCCCGGCTGGAGCGTGTCGTCGACGGTGACGTTCGCGCCCTGTGAGCTGAACGAGGACGTGATGTCCGTCCAAGAGCTGATGTTCTTCGGCGCTGTGTCACCCACACCTTCGGCGTAGCTGACCTCGATGTACCGGTCGGCGAGGAACGCCTGCGTCTGGGTTGTTTTGACGTCCGCGTACGACAGTTCGTACGCTGATGGGAGGCCGGTCGGCATGTAGATCGTCGCCGTCCCGTAGTACCCGGGTCGCTGGTCGGTCTGGTTGAATTCGGTCACGATTTCGTCAGCATCACGGTCGCTCCGGTTGCTGGCGAAGTCAATCGTGAGGTCGTGGATGGTTCCTTTCTGGAACGTCTGCCCCATCGAATCCAGCGAGGTGATCGACACAGCGCCCGGCGACGAGATCTCCAAGATGTCCGACTCCTCGAGCTCGCTGTCGCCGTCCGTGTCTTCCAGCTGGGTTCCGAGGTCCCAGGTTGACATCTTCTGGACGTTCACCGCCGCGACGGAGACATCCGCGTCAGCATCGGCGATGACGATTTCCGTCTTCTCGATGTTGTCGAAGGTGCCGTCACCGGCTGCAACGAGTTCCATATCGCCAAGCTGGCGCTGGAACACGTAGCCCTCGCCCGCGCTTCCGATGAGGTCCTCGCCGGAGCTCCGGGAGGCGTTCACCTCGGCGACGTAGTAGTCACCGTTTTCGTCGACGACTCTCACGTCGACGGTAGCGGCGGTGTCAAGCTGGTTGACGTCCATCGCGACCTGCAGATATCGCTTCTTCTCGTCACTCGTGACCGAGAAGTTCGAATAGGTCGCCGTGGCCGTATCGCCCGACCCCATCGAGCCACCCGTTGCGATGTTCACCGCGTCGACGCCGGGTGCGGTCTCAACGTCGCTCGCGGAGAGGGCCGTGTTCGTCGTGTCGCTGACTGTGGTCGACCACTCGCTCGCGTCGAGCGCACTCGCCGAGTTGTCGGATTCGGCGCTCTTCCGTGGGAAGACGCCGTAGTCAGCGACCTCGATGTCCGTCGCGACGAACGAGTACGGGTTGTCGACCGACTCGTTCACATGCGAAGGATGGGCGACGAGCTCGCCGTTGTTGTTCTCGTACTGGATAGGATCCCAGCTGACGTTATACGACTGGATCGTGACCTCGCCAGAGGTAGTTGTGTCCGCTACGGGCGTTCCGCTCTGCTGGGCCGCCACCGTGCCGGTCCCGGCGACTGCCGAGACGACCAGTAAGACGACCAGAAACAGCGAGCGGGCTGCTGTGAATGGTTTGTTAGTCATTTGAATTGTGTGCCCGTCGTCGGGTGGGCGATCCCCTGGTTGTCTGCCTGTACGTCTGAAAAGTCGAACAACTCCGCATCGCGCAGTTCGCGGATGTACTCACGGAACGCATCGGACATCCGGATGTCTGGTAGGTCAGACATCGTCACCCCACGCGAGCATGAATCCTGACAGGAGGATACTCAGTGAGAGGAGACCAGCGACCGCCGTCATCGCCGGCGAAGCCGCCACCGATTGCCTAGCGGTGGCCAGCACGAAGAAAAACCCAAAACCGAGGTTGATCCCGGCGACAGCCGCCCCAGCAAACGAGTTGGTGAGCCGGTCTGCAGCCGTTGCCAGGGACTCATCGACACTGTCCCAGCCATCGCGGATTCGGGTGATAGTCTGGGTCATGAGCGATCACTCCAGGCCGACCGAGAGCCGATGTAGCCCAGGAACGCGCCACCGGCCAGGGCCGCAAATCCTGTCATACTGGAGCCGGTCCCGAACAGGGCACCTCCAGCGACGTGGAGGACGCCAGCGACGACGAGTGCCCACCGAGAGATTTCTTCCGGCAATGCGAATCCTCGCATTTCGACTTCAGTTCGCTCGATCCCAGCCCCGTCTGTGACGAGGTCGTCTTCGGGGCCGTCGTGGTAGGAGACGTCGACGTCGGCGGGTATCTGGACGGCCGGTGTCTCGCCATCGAGATCGGCCAGAATCTGGCCATCCAGTCGTGAGGCAGAGATGGCGTGTTCCTGGCCGTGCTGACGGACTGCAACCTCTCCGTCAGTCATGCCGACTCTCCTGGCGCAGCGCGGATCTGGTTGTCATCGATGTGTGTCCCCACAGCGAGAACGATTCCACCGAGAACGCTTGCTGAGAGAGTCACCGCGACGGCTATCTCAATCACGCCCCACCTCCAGCCAGTTCTGCAGTGGACAGGTCGCGGCTTGCTCCAGCTGCCTCTTTTCGGTCTCGCGCGCGTCGCTGCTCGTCGATGTTTTTCCAATCAGTCCACCACCGATCTTCGGGATTTACCCCGCTATCAGGTGGTATACCGTCGCTTTCTGTTTGTCCCATGATTTGAGTCCTCATGGCCGCGGCCAAGCCGCGGACGCGTGGCGGGTGATTGGGACATTAAAAAGACGACCCGATTCTCACAATGTTCTGTCAGTATCTGTAATTCTGAGTAATGGCTGTGTTAGGGTCTGTAATGGTGTTGTAATGTATTGTAATGGTCTAGGCCGATGCATTTATTCTAGTTACTCAACAACGATTTGGTATGTCGAGGACAGCAATGATGGGGCGTGGAGTGGTTCTGCGTGGAGGATTCTCACTCTACTTGAGCATTGACGAGGAGTGGCGGGAGGTTGCTGGATTGGACGTCGACGATACCTGTCGACTGGGGATCGAGGAGATCGGCGATTCATCGCTGACAGTCGCTCTGTTCATCGGCGACGATTATGACGAGGTCGAGGACCCTCCAGGGCAGTTCGATATCGATCCAGTGGATATCAAGACAGACGTCCAGTGGTGTCTCCCACAGTCGCTCTGTTCATCGGCGACGATTATGACGAGGTCGAGGACCCTCCAGGGCAGTTCGATATCGATCCAGTGGATATCAAGACAGACGTCCAGTGGTGTCTCCCTCCGATATTCGGAGGGAGTTCGGCATCTCTGAGGATTTCTCGTATAATGCTGAGTTTCTCGGAGAGGGGGAGATCCACTACGAGATCGTGTCGCCGACCGCTCGCGATGATCGTCTCCTTGCATGACCGAATACGACGAATCCGCGGCTGGCGATAACTCGGGGGAAATGTAGAATGTCAACATGGACCGGAGGATTCTGTTGATGAGTGATTCGTTCACTCCCGTCGAAGCGCGGAAGGTGCAAGAGATAGGTTCGGGCGACACCCTACATATCTCAATACCAAAAAGTACGGCGGAGAATCTTGACATATCGGCGGGTGACGCACTCGCTCCTGTCGTGCAAGATGGGTTACTCGTGTT
Organism: Haloarcula sp. CBA1127; assembly: GCF_001485575.1. NCBI lineage: Archaea > Methanobacteriati > Methanobacteriota > Halobacteria > Halobacteriales > Haloarculaceae > Haloarcula > Haloarcula sp. CBA1127. The sequence continues at coordinate 14,868 of NZ_BCNB01000007.1, read as the reverse complement.
CGTTCCGATGGGTAATATTTGAATGAACGAGAGGTTCAGCTGTCCCGAATCGTTTTGTATTCAAGAGTTCCGGCCGGATGAAATGAAAGCACATCTCGAATGGGACCACGGTTATTCTGAGTGGAAGGCCGAGCGTCGGGTCGAGAAGGTAATTAAATAGTAACCGAGAATCGTACTGGAGCAGTCGGTATTGTCACAGACTTTCCCAAGATGGCATTTTTAAAGAGTTGGATCGTCCAGGACGTCCTCGTCAACGAGCTTACTCAGAATCTCGTCATCGTCCATCTCGGCAAGCCTCTCAGCTCCGAGTAAGAGTAGCAGCGGGCGTCGATGACGGTTAGTGTCGAGATCCACACCATGAGTGGCCTCGACCTCCGCAAACGTGCCAACAGTCAGCCGGTTGACCTCCTTACGAAGGTCGTCACGAAGGTAGTAGGTATCGTGCCGGCGTTCCGTTACCGGCTGTTCTTCTGGTCTCTGTTGTCTCTGTGACTTCTGTGATTCCTGTTGTTCCACAGATTCGCTATCCGCGGACCCAGTCTGTTGTTCCTGTGATGTCTGTTGGCTCTGTGACTTCTGTGATTCCTGTTGTTCCTGTGAGTCATCACGGCGTTGACGGCGGTCGTGATTTCGTGAGCCAATTCGTGCAGCGCGGTCCATGTCTTTCTCGGTGTCGGTGTCGTCACTCATTGAAGAAGTCCTCCACGTGTTTCGCGGCGTCGGTAAAGCGGTCAGTCATATCGTTGCCTGGCTCGTACTCGAATAGTGTTACGCCGGCGTCGAACGAGTACTGCAGGGCCACGCGTTCGCGGATCTCGATGAGTGGAGTCTCCGCAAATGCCGCGTCAAACCACTCCAGCATTTCCTTGGCCTCGTTCGTCGACGCACGGATGCGATTGGCAACTGCGAGCGCGGGGATACAACGTACGTCAGTCTCACGTTCCATCGCGTCGAGTTCGTCGTAGAGGAGTTCGACAGCGCGCTGAGACGTGCCCTCGGCAAGTGCTGGGATGACGACGTTCGGAGCCGCGTAGAGGCAGTTGTCTAGGATTTCGCCGTAGTACGGCGGCGAGTCGACGATGACGTAGTCATAGTCATCCTCGACCTCGCGGAGCACTTTGTCAAGCTGGTAGCGAGCGTGCGGCAGGTCCTCGTCGAGACAGGTGTCCTCCAGGAGCGTCCCGCTCTGGATTACCGATGTGGCGTCGACGCCACGGTCCTGAAGGTCTGCAGCAACGTCGGCGAGTGTGAGGTCGCGTTCTGTGTTGAGGAGATCAACGTTGCTGGGCAGGAGGTCCATCTCGGGATGATCCAAGAGAAGCTCCTGGGCCAGGTGTCTGCGGTCGCCGGCGAGTAGTGTGTCGGCCAGCGTCGGTGGTTCTGCGTCGTAGGCCTCCGCGTGTCCCAGACCCTCGGTTGCGACCCCCTGCGGGTCCATATCAACGAGTAGAACGTCGTGGTCGCGATCATTCAGCGCGCCGGCGAGGTTGATGGCAACAGTCGTCTTGCCAACCCCTCCTTTCGCACTTGCGACGGTGAGTCTATGTGTCATCTGTTTTCCCTGTTGTCTCTGTGGTCTCTGTGACCTATGTTGTGTCTGTGGTCCCTATGGTAAATAAATGTCTGTCAGACGCCCGACTGACAAGGACACAGATTGGTCGAGGGGTGAGTTTCGGTATAGCGGTATGCAGTTTACGGCTTATCGGGTCAAAATCGGGGGCATGTGTGTTGCCGACGTTTTCTCACTCAGAAACCTGCACACCAAAACCTATCAGTATAGAGAACGAATTACTGTCGTACGAGAAAACGGCATTCTTAGATTCGGTCCAACACTGAGGAACCCGCTTGTCAGGGCCGAATCACGCAAGAAACTCAAACAATGTCCAGAACAACCGACACGCCGCGCTACTCAACGATGAGCCTCACCGAATGCGAAGCGTTCTACCACGATGAAATCAAGCCGGAGATGCGGGCCGACGGCCTCGATCCCCGGACGGAAACCCCTCCCTATGCGTGGCTGAAAGACCGCTACGCGGGCTTTGTTGGTCACCTCTCCCGGAAGTTAGACCTCTCACCCGGCGAGTTCTATGAGGAGATCGGGGTCCCTCCCAAGGACCCACCGACCGAGGAACCCTTCGGGTTCGTCGAAGACGATGCGACCCAGGAAGCGCTGGATAATTATTTGGAGGAGCTCGCAACCCGCCAGGGCCGCGCCGAAGCCACCGTCAACACGCGGCGGTCTGTGCTCCGGAAATACGTACGCGTTTACCAGAACGTCCACGGGGAAGACGACCTCCTCACCGGCATCTGTGAGGGGTCAAGAGCCGAAGAGAAAGACCGTGTCGCCGATACCTTCGACGTGCTCCGACGGCAAGAAGATGCGCTGAATACGCACGCCTCGAAGCTCAAATACGTCCAGGAAGTCCGGCAGTTCTACCAACACCAAGTCGACTTCGGGGCTGCCGATTTTGACCCGACCTACCGTCTAGAAAAACGGATGGGGTGGGACTCAGAACCGGAGTGGGATAACCCTGCCCTCGAGGCCGACCAAGTCCGCGTGCTCCACGCTGCTGCAGAAACCGACGAGGACCGTCTGCTCGTCATCGCTGTCTGTGGCTGGGGTCTGCGTCCGAGCGAAGCCGCAGCGCTGCGCGTAGGGCAGCTCGTCCTCGGTGCAGGAGACGAAGAAGGCGGCCCCCACATCGAGTTCGAAGAAGGTGAACGGAAGAACGGGCCGGGGAGCGTCTCACTGCTGACGGGACTAGATGCCGTCGACGAACGTCTCGACGACCTGGCCAATCGCGACGGCTGGAACGGGTTTCTGTTTCCGTCCTCACGCTCGAGGAGCGGCCACATCTCCACGTCGACCATTCGTCGCCGGTTCCAGAGCCTCGCTGAAGAGGCCGACGTTACTGTCGACGGCGAGCGTCCGACCCCGAAGCTCGGGCGACGGTTCTGGTACACGACCTACGGGGATGCTGTCCGGCGTGTCGCCGAGCGCTTTGCCGACGTGGCCGAGGAGCAGGGTTCCACTGACGAGGGTGTCGTTCTCGATAACTACCTCTCCGAAGCCGAGCAGCGCCGTCATCGGCGTCAAGAGATGCGTGACGAGTTAGAGGGGTTGTTCAATTGATCCACTATCAGCTACACGTTGTCATCTAATTCCAAGAGCTGCCGGAGGACCAGTCCGTCGAGCTCGTAGAGTCGCTCCGCGATCGGGCTGTCTCCGTTCAGCTGGTATCGGGTACTCGGGCCGGTTTCTCGCGTCTCTTCGACGATACCGAGGTCAATCAGGAACTCCAGGTGGTCGTAGGTGGTGGACCGTGCGATGCCCGCCTGCCGAGACACCTCTGAAATCGAGAGGTCGTTTTCCCGCTCGTCGACGAATACGCTCAGGAGCTTTGCCCGGGCTGGTTTTCCGAATAGTTCGACGAGCGGTGTTCCGTCGGCGAACGCCTCACTGTCAGTGGTTTCGGCTGCCATCTCTGTTAGGTAATCAGATGGGGATCTACTTAAGCGTTGTTCTATCAAAACAACCCTGTTGTAACAAGACAACATCTTTAAGTAGGTGTAGCCTCAATACAACAGTACAGAAAGATGGAAGACAAAGAAATCCGAAACCGAATCGTTCGAAAAATGCTCCGAAATCAGGTCGTAGGCGGTCACAAGAAGCAGATTGACACCGTCGTCAACATGACGCTTCCGTCTCACGAGCAAGGACACGGGCGAGACCTGCTCGAAGACATGGTCTCCGACCCAGATGCTCCGATTGAAGGTTACGGCGGTGGACACCGACAGAACGTCCGTCTTACCAGCGTCGAAGACGCTGTGGACTATCTGAAATCCAACGACGGCGACGTGCCCTTCGGGTTCGACTAACAGTCGTTGTGGATACGATATTTCTATTTGAAAAGTTGTAACCAAATTCGGGGAGGGTATATAATGTCAAGATGTCTCAATATCAAGCTCAGTCAGCACACCGAGATATTCACGGGAACCATCAGGATTGACTTTATGTAGGTCAATTTCGATTACGTCGGATTTGAAAGGCTGAAGGTGATATTTTTGTCCATCTTCTGAGAAAACAATGGTTTTTGGATCTACGAATGCCCCACCATCAACCTGCTCAGATACCTCTGCTTTGAGAGAAGTTTCCTTATTTAACTCACCCTGTGTCCTCTGTGATTGCAACCGAATCTGATCACCGGTTGAAAGGTCAATGTACTTTTCTGTTATTTCTGGTTTTTCCATAGGTGTTCTTTTCTACAGCGAGTTTGTTTTATGTGTGATTATATTTTTTTACGGAGTAGACTTTTCGAGGGATATTTGCGTCGTCGTCGGATCCGGATCACAGCCCAGAATGACTGGTTTGGGGGGTTGGTAACGCACTGATTCAGCACCATCAGTCAGTTTTTCGAGCGTGGTTCCCTGCAGGTGAGCGAGCAGCGACAACAACGGAGCGGTGTCGCGGTGGATCTCCAACCACTCGTCGAGGCGATCGCCGCCAGTCACCGCGAGCGTCAGCTCATCACCGAAGTCGATATCGCGATGACCTATTCGGTAGATTGTCTCCACGATAACGGCCATTTCGTCGGAGAATGCCGGTCCGTAGGCGTCTATGTCCACATCAGGGGTAGGGGTTGCAGTCCTCGGATCGGCCTCCTCGCCGTCGAATGGGAGGCAAATCCGCCATTCCGTCGCTCGACCGGTCCCGAGATCCTCGCGCTGGATCACGCCGGCGGCCTCGAGATCGGCAAAGTACGTCTCGTTGTTACGAAGCGTCTGTGTTGAGACGTTCAGGAGGTCTGCAAGGTCGCCCGTCGCCAGCGGTTCATCGACATCGAGCAGTTTCATCACTGCTGCCGAGACCGACCGAGGTCCGAAATCGGGCAGGAGTTCGTCGACGTTCAGCTCCGACAGTGCGTAGCGGATGTCTCCAGGAGTAAGATTCCGCGGCCGATCGGCTTCTCCACCGAGATGATAGACAGCTCGCGCCGCAGCGAAAACGTCGCTGGTCAGCGCGTGGAGAATCGACACCGTCTCTCGGGTCGGTTTCAGTGATTTGAGGGATAGTTGTCGAGACAGGGCAGTCGCGACGGTTTCCCGTCGGTCACCGTCGACGATACTGAGATCCAGCATGAATGCTGAGAATCCGTCGGCCTCGTCCTGCAGGTCCAGATGATCGTCGAGGTCTTGGAGATCTCCCCGGAGCGAGTCGACGGTGGGCCCGGCCAGGACCCAGCTGCCGGTTACATCTCCGACCGGGTCAGCTGCGTCAACGTCAGGCGTCGCGAGCAGTTGCGACCGCTTATCCACGCGGTCCTCGTAGAGGACGCGATACGCGGAATAGAGCCCGTAGCGGCTGGAGACCGCTGTCTGGGTCGCAATCATCTTCGCAATGTGACCTCGACGACAGGCATTCGAGACGGCCCAGTCGGGGACCTTGATGACTCGGGTGATGTCGATGCCGATCATATCGTAGATGCGGGAGACAGTTCCCAAGAGACCGTGTGCGTTCCGTGCCAGCATGGACAGGCTACTGTTCTCGTCGTTGTCCTCTTGGACATCGATGTCGGAGGTCATCGACAGCAGTTCATCGCGAGCTCGCCGAAGGCGTGACTGGAGGCCCTTCGCATCGGCGTCCTCGTTCCGCAGCCATCCGAGACAGCCGCCGTCCCGGAGGAGATACGGGTCAGAAACCGGCAGCCCGTCGAGGCCGTCGCGATCTGGGCCGCCGGCCAGCCGATTCGTCGTTAAGACCTGCTGAAACGCCGGTTCCGAGAGTAACGCAGCACAGAGACGGACTAGCGTGTGGGCCTGGTGGCCTGCTGCTTCGACCTCGACGACGGCCTCGTCGCGCTCCTGGAGGTACGACCAGGCGACGCCTCGCGAGTCGCCAGTCGAATCGACAGGACGATTGCAGAGGGCGATCTCCCCGGTATCGGCCGCCGAGACGGCTGCATCGTGTTGATAGCCATCGAGATATGACACATCCGGCGCGGTGCTGGAGCCGCCGCGGGTGGCCGTTGCGGCCTCGCTGGCAGGCCGGTCCCCCATCCCTCCCTCGCCGGTTGGGGAGTACACGGAACTGTCGTGGTTTTTTGGGGGTCGCTCACGGTGGCATCATCGGACCGCTGGCTGGTATCCACTCCATGCTGCTCTACGTCAGTACGTCCCGACCCGCCAGTAGACGGGGCAGACGATGTTTCGAGGGAGTAGTCCGGGTGTTCGTCCAAGAGAGCATACCCTGCCGGCAGGAGGCGAACAGTGCGCTCCTGTGAGGAGCCGTAGGACTCCACGAGGTCAGCATCGGCCATCCGCTTCACCCACGCACGCAGGGCTTCGCGAGAGGACCACTCCAGGAGCGTGTGGTTCTGCAGGTTATCGTAGGTCAGTTGCTCTCTGTCAGCGTCTGCGACAGCGTAGAGGCGACGCCAGTCGTCGTGGCTTGCCCCTCGGTCGGCTAGGAGGTCGCGCACGTGTCGCCGGCGCTCTGCTGTCCGAGTCGACACGGAGTCGGACCCATGTAGGCGCGACTCCAGGGAGTGAGTAACGCTGGCCGGCAGGACCTCATCAAACTCGGAGAGGAGATGACGCTGGACTCGGGGAGTCGCGTTCGTCAGGACGATCTCGACGCCGGCAGACAGTTCGACGAGGAACTCAACCAGACTCGAGCGCTGAGTTCGTGCAAGATCCCACAGCTCACGCACGTCGACGGCGAGCGTTGGGTGGACATCGGCAGCCTCGAGGATCGCGATCGGGCCGTCCAGAACATCATCCAGCGTTGAGTGTTGACCGACAGATGTGGTTCCGCCGAGCTGGCGAGACACTTCCAGCAGCCGGAACCACTGCATCTGGGAGTCGACTGCCTGAGCAGCCAGCGTCGCGTAGTGATGTTCATCACTAACGCCGGGTATCTCGTCTGTGAGCGCCGTGACACCGCACTCTTGGACCAGTTTCGCCCGCCGCTCCCCACGAGGCACGTCTTCGAGGAGCTGGCGTAGCGCTGTCAAGAGCGTATTAGAGAGCTGGGTATCCGGGTTCCAAAGAGCTCGATTGAGAGCCGTCGGGCTGGAGACGGCGTCCGGACCGAGTGAAAGGCTTGCTGCAGAGTCTATCGACCCCTCAGAGCGAACATCGAATCTCGTCATTCTCTTCGTTGACGACAGTCTAACGGCTATCTGGCGACGCGAGCAGGCCGAACAACAGCGTAGAGATGACTCTCTCTGTTCGGGCACAACGCTTATTCCATATCAGCAAGAAGCAGTAGGTGAGAACCACAGTCAGCAGTCTCACCTTTTCAGCCGGGGTCGTTGGCGCGACCCCGGCGTCCTGCCTCTCACCGATTAGCGGTGAGTGTTTTCTCTGTGCTTGATGTTGATTCGGTTTGGTCGCACCTGTGTTAAATACGTCGGCTGTGTTGATTATTCTCGTCAGACGAACGTCAGACGGCGACGGGATGGTCATTGTGCGACCTCCGCACTGACCTGCATCCGCAGGCGTTCGGTCGCACTCTCGCTGCGGGAGTGGGCCTCGAGGACGATCACGTCGATGACGTCACCGGAACGGGGCCAGGCTTCGACCACCGCGACGAGGTCGCCGTCGGAGACCGTCGACCGGTCGACAGCCCCGTAGAGGTCACGAATAAGCGCCCACGGGCTGTCGAGTGCATCCTTTGCGTCGGCTTCGTCTTCCGGGTGCCACTCCAGCACAGAGCCGTTCTGGTTGCGGCGGGCTCGGACCCGCAGGCGGACTGGTTCAGACATCAGTCTGCCCCCGCATCGCATCTCTGGCAGCTGCGGACCAGTTGTGACAGTCGAAACACTGCGTGGCGTGTGGTTCGTCGCGAGACTCTGGCGCGCCGCTATACCACTCTTTCTCGACAGCTTCAGAATCAAATGATTCCCCACACATCGTCCTCCCGGCAATCCATTCAAAACAGATGCCGGAATGGCCGTTGTCGAGATTGACCGCCCAGCCGGTCGGCGTGAGCGTTTGGTTCACTTGAGCGTCAGTCATCTTGGACCACGCTCCGCGAAGAGCCGACCGCAGTGACTGCCGACCAGTAACTGTCGATTGCGTCAATGAGATCCATATCCTCGGCCGACGGCTGGAACTCGCAGCCGTTGCAGGATTTGGCACCGCCAAAGATTTGCGACCAGCTTCGGGCACCGCACTCTGGGCAGGCCGGTGGGACCCCGTCCGTACGGTCGCGCATCTCAGCCCAAAGGGTCTGTCGTCGGTCCCACGCCGCGTCGCGCACGGTCGCAGTCCCAGAGGCAAGTTGTTCGCAGATTTCGGACCACTCAGCGACGAGTGCGGGCTTCGATAGGTCTTCGACAGGCCGGTCAGTGATTTCGTGTTTGACCGTCATGCGAAATCACCCAGTCCAGTGGGCCGGGGCTTCCGTTCAGTGTCCATCCGGGCTTTCGAGACGGTCCCGATAGGGTAGTCATCATTCGCGTAGCCGTGCAGCTGGTCAACGACGGTCTCGAATGGTCCAAACGCCGCGGCAACTGGTTTTTGCTCCTGGCACTTCCAGGTGTAATTGTAACACCAGAACGCGAGGTCACCGGCCTCGACGGTCACGAACATCGGATTCGGATTTGAATCGATCCGAACTGCGCGACTGTTCGGGTTCTCCCAGAGCAGTTTCAGCGCTCGTTCGGCGTGGTGGTTGCACTCCGTTGCGTCCGGTCGGAGATCTTCTCGGTCGGGGACAGTCATCGGCCAGTATTCACCTCCGAGAGATCGCCCGCGAGCATCGCTCCCTGTTCGGTCAGCCCGTAGATGCGACCTTTCCTGACCGATTCGGAGACTTTCAGTTCGACATGGCCTTTCTCTCTGAGCTCCTGGATCGCCCGGGAGATGTGCGCAATATCTCGGTCGGTAGCCTTCGCGATGGTCGACGGCGTCGACGGGCTGTCGCGAAGCGTTTCCATGACGGCGATGCGGTTGTCGCTTGAGACGATATAGGCCAATTTGTCGTAGTTGAGACTCATTCTGAATCACTCTCTGCAGGTTCCTCGGTGTCACTACCGACGACAACAGCGTCGTCAGCTGACGGCCAGCGTGGAGCGACAACATCGGGATCGTCCAGATCCACACCGTACGTGTGGCCCGTCATCGGTCGCCCGACCAGCGTCCGGAGAGCCGGCCGTAGGTCGTCGACGAGGTCTTGTTGCTCCTGGACGCTGAGGTCCTCACCGTGATCGATGGCGAGAGCGACATGTCGGTCGGCATCCGTCGACGACTCGCCGCCGATCAACAGCTGGTCTCCGTTGTCCTCGAGCGTGACCACGAGATCGTCGCCGGCGTCGACGCTGGAGTCGCGGCTGTGCGTCGCCATCACGCCGCACCTCCAGGACCAGTCTGGTTCTGCTGCGTTTCGGGACAGTGAAACCGGAGATGGACAGCCAGACTTTGCTGCTCATCGAGTTCTTTATGGCAGCGCTTGCACTCGGTGGCCGACACGGTGTTCGTGTCTGGGTTCCGCTTGATAGCCATCTCAGACACCTCCAGCGGTCCGGTCCGCGAGATCGTCTAGGGCATCGACGGCCGGCCCCGTCTCGACAGTCGCACAGACCGTGCCGTTCTCTTGGTTCCAGCGCACCAGTTCAGTGTCGTCCAGCTTCGAGACGTGCGTCTGATACAGTGACACGTACACGCGCTTGCGCTGTTGGGACTGGAGCTGGTCGCGGTCAGTGCCGACCTCCGCCGCAGCGACGATCTCCGCGAGGTCGGTGAGGTCGAGTCGGCCGTATTCGTTCACCGTCCGGAGGCACTGCCGGCGGCGTTCGGACTGGGCGACGTCCAGCAGGGCGTCGAACGGGACGCTCACTGCCGGCGGCTCGGGTTCCGGGTCAGGCTCGTCGCTGGAGAGGAGGCGTTTCAGCATGGGCACAGCCCTCCGTTGTTTAGGAACGTGATAGAGCCAGTAAGCGCTCTATTCGGTCTCGAAACGTCGATTCCTTTTTTGCGGTGTGGGTCTTGTTTAATCATGGGTTTCCGCCCATAGCGGCGTCCGCGTGGTAGCGCGGGCGTCGCAGGAACTTCTGCGAGCCATCTGACGCCGCGTGAGTCACTCGTGTAATTAGGTTCTCTGCACTTATACGTTTGGGAGTATTCACTTTCATTTGTTGGAGATGGTAAGCACTCTATAAAATAACAATTACTATCATCTTGGGTGTTCTTACTGCTAATACAGGAGCCACCCGTGGGTTTCAAATCCGAAGTGACCAACTTTGGGTGCATATGCGCCCGGTGTATGGTATGAAAGAGGCCGACAGACCGATACTGACTGTTCTGTATCGGTCCACGTACCCGCAACGGGCGAGTTCTATCCGTTGGATTCTTAAGGAGTACTTTGATATCTCCGTCCCAGAATCGACGTACTATCGGCGTCTGAAGCATCTCAAGTACGCGCAACTGATTGAAAAGCAAGAGCAATACTACTCTATCACAGACCTTGGGGAACGGCTGCTTGATGAAGATCTGACTGACGATGAGGTTGCTAAAGTCACGCAGCGACTCCAAGAAGGCCCGCCAGATGATGATTCGTAGCGAGTAATCCGAACCGCAGACACTGGCTGCAAGTACCTGGAGTCCGCACGCTGACGGTACACTTCGATAACGGGGTGTTCGATAGCCGATACCACGCTGCTTTTGAGAGACTGACGCCTGTCTGTGCATGGGTTGCGGTTGCTCCTGAATCCATCCGCTGACGGACCGCGACCCCGCGCCGGGACCTGTTAGAGGCAGGTCCCCCGATGGCGCGAGGTGATCTACTGCTGCATACAGTGCTTACCGACGGGTAGGAGGCTATTAAGACCCCCTTGCATTTCCGCGAGACCAAGTACCTGTGATGTGAGCCTTTTTAATGGCAGATGGTCTAAGTCGAATAACATGAGTGGGTCGTCGGGGGATAGTGGTTCTAAAGATCCCGAAGAACATGATATCGAATCATTGCGACTGTCTCAAGAGGAAGCGCGGGCCGTTTTAGACCATCAGATAGAATCATTCAGACGGATCGACGACAAAGCTGCCAAGACTTTTCGACTGAATGGCCTCCTGTTAGGTCTTATCCTGACAGCAGTCTCGTTGCTTGCAAGATCCCAGAGTCTGAACCTCAATGTCTTCATCAACAATTGGACACTGGCAGGGATTGTATTATTACTAATTTCATTCATTCTTGCTATAATTACGTACACCGTTACAGATGTCAACACGGGACTGAATGGCAACGACATTAATAGACTAATAGACAGAAAGTATCCTGAGAAGGATTGGTTGATTCTCTTGCTTCGTAGCGAAGCTGCGTGGATGAGAGAGAATGAAGACCGCCAGGATACCAATGCGACGCTACTTAGCGCAAGCCACCTGTGTCTAATTTTTGGTGTGGTGTTTCTGGCTATCGGTGCAGCGATTCCGTATTTATAAAACTGCACACTTTTATCAATCTACAAACCGACATACAAATATGAGCTACCAAGAACGCGTTGAGGAGGAAGATCTCCTTGAGGGGCAGCGTATATTTAATGGCCCGCGGAAGTTAGGTGAGTTCCTGTTTGGTAGCCCTGATGAAAATTCGTCAGATGAAGAGTCGGGATAACCACTTTCACCCCGCTATCTGAACGTTTTTACCCTGGCCTGCACAATCATTACATATGAGTGGTGACGAAGACAGTAGCTCCGATTCTGAAGGCTCCGACGCTGAGTCAGAGCCGTTGTTAGAAGGACAGATCATAACGAACAGCAAGGACGAAAGCGATTCCGACAAGGAGCAAGGCGATGACTAACGACGGTGACGACGGTGACGAAAATGAAGTGAGGTTAGACGTTGAAACAGAGAGCTTGCTTGATGGGCAGACGATCCAGGCAAGCGATGATGAAGAAGAAAAAGAAGGTCTGTATCAAGCGACTGAATTCGACGAAGAATGACGTGTGGCCGCGGTTGAAAGGGTAGTCAGGTAGCGCGAATCCTGAACTCCAATTCTGATTTGACCTCAGTATCACAGACTTGGTACTCCCGGTGTCGGTTCTCTCCGAGGACCTCAATCATGTCGTACGCTTCCAACTTCGAGAGCTTATTCCGTCGCGCTCGCTCGCCGATCGGCGTCTGTTCGGTACTTTGATACAGAGACTCGGCTGTCCGCTCGTAGGTATCATGCAGTTCCGAGGAGGTGAGTGGCCCGTGTCGCCGCACGATTTCGTAGACCACGTGATGATGATACGGAAGCGATGCGAGATGCTCCTGGCGGAGTCGCTGGTCTGCCCGGTCCAGTGAATCATCGATATCCTCGCTACGGATTTCGCGATGGCGGCGGTCGTGTGCCAGCTCGGCGGCGGCCCGCAAGGCGAAGATTGCTCGCCGGGCTTTCCCAGCAGTCATATCGGCGAGCGTCCGCAGCTGGTCCTCATCGATCACGCCGGGCTCGAGGCCGACCTGCCGTCGTTCCTCAAGGATATCCGCGAGTTCGTCGACGCCGTAGGTCCCCAGTTCAACGATGTTGCCGACGAACCGATGCCGAATCGAGTCGTCGACATGCGAGAGCCACCCGTCATCATCGTGGCAGACGACGACCATCGAGAGTCCGTCGACATCGGCAAGCCGACCCAGTGCGTCAGTGAACGGGAGATCGTCGGCCTCGTCGAGGACCACAATGGTCGGCTCGTCGACGCGCTCCTGGAGCTCAAGACAGAGATCTTCGCGAGGCATTGTCGAGTGCGGATCGGGTCCCGGAAGGTCTTCGAGGACGGTACGGACGATACCGGCCGTTGACTTGCCCAGGCAGCCGATACGTGCGTGTTGTACGGCGGTACGCTGTGTGAGGTGATTGAGTGCGTACCGAGCGAGAATCGTCTTGCCGACGCCTTGAGGACCGTGAATCAACACATCATCAGCCTGCTGACCGCGGACTGCCGGCTCAAACGCATTCGTCACGAAGTCCATCTCGGCTTCGCGATGGCGGAGACGACGAGGAAAATACGTGTCGTCAAAAACCTGCGTTTTAGTTATCATTCTGTCTTTGCTGAGGATATACGACTATTTAAATGGACCTTGTATTTCCGGGAGCAGAGAATCTATCCCGAGTGCGGTTCGCCTAAGCGATAATCGAGTACACAGGGAAGTGAAAGTCACCTCCCCGCAGATGCTTGGAACATGTGTGTGTACTACCCGTCGGGTGATATAATTCACGCCACATATGAGTAGGACCAAAACTAGCCTTAGAGCAGCCCATAGTCTCTATTTCGGGACAGAAACCCGAATACATAGCGGGGAAGAGAACCGACAGATCAGAACGCCCCATTATAACATTCGAAACAGGAGGTGGTGCCTCTACTTCTAAGTATGTGGTTGAGAGAGTTCCCCACATGCCCCACGAGACGACCGCTGAATTAGAAGACTACGCCCGCAGAACCGTGAATGAGTCTCTGCGGACAATAGCTATCTTGTACGAAGATGGCTGCGAAGTAGTCTATCTCCGGGATAATCTCAAAGACAAGTACTCAAAAGAAGAGTACTACGCAGTTGCCGACACGTTTCGAGAGATTCCAGAACTGACAGAGTTGAAAACTGAAGACGCACCGCTGGGGAGCAAGCAGGCACTTGTCCACTACCACGAGAAGGCCTACGTCTTCCAATTCCCGCACGAACGATGCCACAGCATCCTGTTGAGTGTCGACCCAACCGTCGGATCACGCCTCAAATCGTTCATCAACGGCTGTCAGGATCATCTCTAAGCAGTAGACGGATGACAGCGGCAGCGGCGGTGTGTTCACTTGGGGTCAATCCGATCTAGTCTTTCTGCTCGCTCCTGGCCAACGTCATCGATTGCTTTGAGCTCCTCAACATCAGCAGCCACAAATTCCCCAACCGTGTCGAACTCGCGAGCGACGTTGCGGGATATCTCTTCGCCAATCCCGTGCTCGTCGTCGGCGAGGTCTCGAATCGTGCGGGCCCGACCGTCCACGAGGATTTCGAGCCGGTCCTCCAGTTCGTCCTCGTCGATCTCGTCGTCCAGATACAGTTGATGAACCTCGTCGACGGCCGTTTGCTCCGAGCCATCGTCCCACCAGTCGCCGAAGCGTTCGGCAACGGCCTCGTAGGCGTTCCCGAAGAGGATGACTAGTGCCGCACCGACCATCAGAATCCCGTCAACTTCCACGTCAGCCCACCTCCCGGTACTCCCGGACAAACACGCCGTCGACGGGCGTCGGGCACAGGTCCCAGGAGACGCGCTCTCCGGGCTCTGGGGCTCGGTCGGGACAAATCACGACGACCGGAGCCCACTCAGACATCGGCCGCGTCTCTCGCCAGGGCAGCCACTGGTCCAGCCGACTCGGTGCGTCGTCGTTCAAGACGACGACCGTATCCTCCCCAGCCAGCTGTTCCACGTCTTCGCCGGTCGCGTAGCCGGGGTAGCCGCCTCGGTCGCTGCTGTCCAGCACCTGAACTACCTCACCGCCGTTGACGAACATCATGACCCCTCCATGAGAGTGCAGCCGGCGGTCAGCTGGCGCTCGGCGAGCACGTCGGCTTCCCCATCGAGATTGACAGCGACAGCAGTCACCGTCGAGTTCGCTGGCACGTCAAATCCCCATGTCGTCGGCCCGTCAACCGTCATGGTAGCCGTCTCACTGCCAGCGACATCTATCAGAACACGGTCAGCGTCGGCAGGGTCAGTGTGGCCCCGGAGATGGCAGGTGTCCGGAGAGACGCTGTCAGCCCCGGAGAGTTCGACAGCTGGAGACGCACCAGTCTCCGGTGAGACAGCGCCCGCGGCACCCATCGCGAGCGCCACCGCGACAAGGCCCAGCACAACGATTCCCACCACGCCAGGATGTGGCACGAGGGTTCGCTTACTC
>NZ_BCNB01000005.1 GCF_001485575.1 Haloarcula sp. CBA1127 | reverse complement strand
CCATCCACAGGGGTAGTGAGCCCCAATTTTGTGTTCCTCTGGCGGGTGAGAGGATGTCTCAGAATATGTCCTGCCGTCGTTCGGAAAGCCTGTCTCAGCCAACCACTCCGCAGTTCGTCGAATCCATCGCGACAACTGTTCGAGCGCAGTCCGGGAGCGCCGATGTTGAAGCGGTTGTCCTCCGTGCGGTGGCCCGGCAATCGGACAGCGTTGCCCTGCCGGATGTACTCGAACTTCGCTGCTTCTAGACGTCGACGGTGAGCAGGCAGACACGCTAGAATCTCGGATTACGAGTATCATCAGCGCATTGAAGCCGAACTCGCTGGCTGGGACCGCCGGAGGTCTTTGCATGAACTCAGTAGGACAGCCACGCTGGGTGACTCGGCGCTGGTGGCCACGTCGGATGCGTTGATTGACAAGCAAAGCGCGGCACAAAAGCCGCTGTCGGTGAATGGGAATTCTCCGCTGTCGGCAACGACACGATCGGGTGGCTATTCGACACCGGACGACGTCTTGCTAAACACAGCAACGTTGGCTGGACGCTGAACGGGCGACCAAACTGGTCGGGACGCGAAGCACCTCGATGCTGGCTGGGAGCTTGCCACCTCATACATGGCAGACAGACCGGAGGGAGCGTCGCCATGGCGATGATTGAGCGCGAGCAGTGGCGCCGCGAAGAACGCCAGCGTGTTGGGCAGCACTGGCACGCGCTCGCCTCTGGCAGTCGGTTATGCCACACAAGGTCGGCTTCTGGGAGGCCATCGACGAGACGCTTCTAGCTCACTACCCGGACTGTCGGTACAAGCGAAGGACAACACTTGATAATTTCGGGAGGAAGCCACATGAGCGACCCAATTCTCGACAAACTCCTCCTGAACGGCTATTAGACGCCGACCACCTCCAGCCAATCGTCGCTGGCATCAACTGTATGACTCCATCGAGACGATCCAGCAGTATCTCGCCTACGAGAACCAGCACGAGAGCCGGACGCCAGTCCAGTCTCAGCTTCGACTGCGGGCACGCGAAGTCCGTCGCGATGAGTCGGATGCCGAGGAGAAAGCCGTCGCGTGATTTCTGTGCCCAGTGGGTGAGAGGCGTCCCACGGAGGGCGCTCTACATACCGATTATGACTGAGAACAAGACAGACGAGACAGCTGCACAGCAATGCGACAGCCTCGACATCGACCCCGAAGCCGTGGATATCGGCGATGGACTGAAAACGGCTGAGGGAACGTCTGCAGTCGCTGTCGTCGGTGTGACGCTGAGAAGGAGCAGGTGAAGGTGTACTCCCCGTCCGGCGAGCAGACGGTCAATCGCTGGGTCAGCATGGACCTGTTCAGCGTCCATTCTCCGAACGAGGACATCCAAACCGACGCCGACCGTGAAGAGTGGTTAAACGAGACGCTCCCGAAGAAGTCCGGCATATCGACGGCAACGTGTACTACTCAGTACACCATCGACGAAAACGGGAACGTCATCGCGACTTAATCGAGGGTCGTACCAGCCTCTCTTTCGCTTTCTCTCACGCTCACGGTTCCCGAGCGCAAGCGCTCGGGGGACACGCTCCACCTTGGACCGGCAGGCCGGTCCGGCGGTCCCGCTTCTAGAGGCAGGCAAGGCCCGTCGTGATGAACCGGCCGCCAAGGAGCGCGCCATCGGGTAATTTCTGTGCCCCAGTGGGGTGAGGGGCGTCCAGAGAGGACGTGCCGCCTACCGATTATGAGTAAGAATGAGACAGACAAGGCGACTACACAGCAGTACGACAACTATCCTGATCCGACGCTATCGTTCACTTTGGCGATGCACCGGAGGCACTGGTCGAGTTGGTCGAGGAAACGCTGGAAACTTCGGAGAACCTGTCGACCTCCCGCGATCCATTGACCGAAACGACGCTACTCGTCGAGGAGGTCGACAATGAGTGACGACCACCTGTTCATCGTTGTCGAGGGTGTCGGGCCAGCTGACTTCCCGGAGAACGAGGCGAGTTCCACCAAGCAAGACGAGGCTGTTGCCCTCGCGAACGATATCCATGATCTGATTCGTGAAGGTACGGCAAGGAGGATATCGAGGGCGTCATTCCGGTGGTCAATCCCGACGCCCACGAGCAGATGCAGGCGACCGAGCTCTGATCGGGCGGTGAGAAGGCAGTTTCTTTAGCCATGGTGCCGGCTGCAACGCCTGCTCAATAAGCGTGCGTATGCAACAGAAAGTATTCATGCTGATTACTATATGCTCAAGTCATGCGTGACCGCTGGCTGAAGGCGTTCTGTGCTTTCACAGCGATATTATTCGTAACTGGATGTATGGGGATTCCCGCTTCGGAACAACCGGCCTCAGATCATCCAGTGTATCTCGAAAACTATGGCAATGAGAGCGCATCGTTCGACATTACTGTTGTACGAAATGCGACGGGGGAGACCGTTCACAATCAAAGTTATGTACTTGACCCCGACGAAGACCGAGAGGTCTACAACACCGATAGAGCGTCTCCTGATGGTATCGAGACGTTTCAAATCTATTGGACTGCGCGTAATGAAGCCGGGCAGGTAACTATCAAAACGAATCAGTGTTATGGAGGCGCATATGTGATGATTCAGGAAGACGGTACTCCCTCATCGACGTACGCGGTTTGCTGAGCAATCTCTCTGTCCTAACCGATACGTGCGCCCCCTGTACTGCCCACTTCTGCCCGATAGTAGACTTACGTCTTCACAAACTCTAACCCTCGAATTTTCTGCGCCCCAGCGGGGTGAGGGGCGTCCCAGAGAGGGCGTGCCGCCTGTTATTCATGGCTACCACAGAATCTAGTAGCGATGCCGCAGCATCGATGAGAGTGAGATTGCAGAGGCCAGTCCAAACAGCCGAACCGTTCGAGCGCTGACCGAAGTCATGACGGTGATGGACTCGGTTGGTCGGGCACGCAACGCCGACGATCTCTTCCTGGTCAACTCTGGCTCTGGCTCAGAGTACCTTGTCGACGCTCGAACAGGGAGTTGCGAATGCCCGTGGAAGCAGTACAATCCCAACGAGGAGTGCAAGCACGAGAAGCGAGTCGCCTTCGCGACCGGCGAGCGACCCATCCCACAATGGGTGGACGACGAAGCATTGGACGACCAGTTCGGTATGCACGTCGACGGCGAACCTCGAAAAGCGGTCGCTGACGGTGGGGTCATGCAGGTTCGGTTCAACGACGGCGGCGTCACAGACCCCAAAGGGGACCCCTTGGCCGTCACTTCTGAGGACGCGCCACGCACGAAGCGAGCAAAACAGGAAGATATCGACGTTTCCTTTCTCGCAAAGCCCGGTCGCTACGAGATCCATTCGGCGTCAGGGAGCCGGTACGAGGTTGACGTGCTTGAGGAGACATGCAGTTGTCCCGATACCGCCGAGCGATGCAAGCACCGTCGCCGGGTCGAGATCGAGATCGAAGCCAAGCGAGTCCCGCGCCCGGATGGGAAACTGCCCGACGCCTGACCGGGCGCCACAGCGTGTTTTCTGAGCCTCCAGTAGGGTGTTAATGTCTTCACAAACTGTCCAGACAGAGCTGTTTGCAGCTGCACAGGGCTGTCCCGAGTGCGGCGGCACGCTCGATAGCAGCGGGCGGGAAACGCACTGTGAGAACTGTGGCCTGGTGACCGAACAAGACCAGATCGACCACGGGCCGGAGTGGCGAACGTACAATCGGGAGGAACAGAAGCGGACGGGTGCCCCCCGAACGGCCACTCGCCATGACCGGGGCCTGTCGACGAACATCGGCTCGGCTGAGAGTTCGGACATTTCTCCAAGACGGCGTCGACAGCTTGCTCGCCAGCGGCGGCTCCACAGTCGGTCGAAGTACTCCAGCAAGCGCGACCGGAACCTTGCTCACGGGCTCGGTGAAGTCCGACGCATTGCGAGTGCGTTGTCTGAGAGTCGGTCGGTCAAAGAGCAGGCATCCACGTTCTTCCGGGAGGCGCAGGACGAGGACCTGCTAATCGGACGGTCGATTGAAGGCGGTGCAGCGGCCGCTGTGTATGCTGCCTGCCGATGCACCGGGCTCGTGACGATGGGTACAGTAGCTGACGTTGCTCGGTGTTCTGCATCGCACGCTTGGAACTGCTACCGGACGTTTTTGATGGAACTCGAACTCTCAATTCCAGTATCGCTCCCGGTGGACTGGGTGGCACGGATTTGCTCGGATCTCCCGCTTGATGTTGCGCCGGAGGTTCGACAGCGGGCACTCGAACTGGCAGAGCGGGCAACCGAGTCCGCTGAGGTCAACGGGCGACCGGATGGGGTTGCAGCCGGCGCTCTGTACCTCGCCAGTCGGGAGTCAGATATCCGACTCACACAGGGGACGATCAGCGAGCCGTTGGATTTGCACCCAGAGACGATCCGCCAGTGGTTCCAGCAGATCGAGGAACACATCGTTGAATGAGGCGTCGTGACGGGCTGTTTTGCGTGCCCCGATGAGGTGCAGGGCGAGCCCGAAAGCGCGTCCTGCGAGAGAAATATGTCTGTAACTGATACTCCCGAATCGGCGGCACAGCACGACTCTGAGACTGTTCTTGCGTCAGTCTCGGCGCTGCGGTCGCCAACGATGGTCGTATCGTTTGTCGAACGCGTTCTCGTCGAGCTTCACCACGAAGCGCTGGCTGCTCGGTATGTGACCGATCTAGGGCAGGAAGGGAAGAAGACAATCTGGTGTCGGGTCAAGCACACGCAACTGGACGTCGACGCGGAGTATGTTCAGATTCGAGACGATCCACGAGTAGGTGTTGCTGTGGAACCGTGTTCGCGAGCGACGGTTCGGAGGCGACTGTGCCAGTGTCTTGACCACGACCGGTCTGGACGTGTTGATGTCCGGCCACTGGCTGGCATACAAGTGAGTGAGGACTGATCGTAGTTCAGGCCTGTTCTCGCATTGGCAGGCCGAGATCGCCGAGAGCAGCGTACTGACGAAGGACACAGAGATGTGGACAGACGGTCGTCGTCTGGAAGACCTCGCAGCTGCACCAGCCGGCGTGGGTCCCGTTGGGATGCTCGGCCAGCGAGCAGTTTACCGGACAGTCGCCGTCGACGGAGACGAGAAACAGGTCCGGACGACTACCCTCTGTCACGTCGACATCGGCATCGAGCGCAGCGTTCCACGTCGCTGACTGGCGCTCTCGGATCTGCTGGAAGTCGAGATCACGGGTCCCGCTGGGCTGGCGGGATATCCACTGGTCTGGGGGCAAACACTCGCTAATCGTAGTGGGGGACTCGGCTGTTTTCATGGTGAGTCCTCGTACTAACACATATATCCCCAAACAGCAAGAAAGTTGCTATAGAGACAACGAGAAGCGAATTTTGTGTTTCTCTAGCGGCTGAGAGAATCCAATAATGAGCAGTAAATACCGACGTCGCAATCGCGGTCAGAAAAAGCTAAAATGGCGCTGGAAAGATGAGACAGACAACCGGCCGCTGCCCCAATCGTGGGCCGATAAGGGTCGCACAGAATCTCCCGAAGAAGATGAGGTACAACTGTACGCAATCCAGTGTCGGGCTGGGCTTTTGCTTGAGTGGCTGGTTAATCCACGAACTGGGAAGCTACTCAGAGGACCACTGAGCGAGAAGCCGGGGCTTCGCGTACTGTACGTCACCGCTGACGGTGAACACGCGCTGATGAAAGAGCTGGATGCCCGGGAAACAGACGACGGTTGGAAACCGCCCAAGCAGTTCGCCAGTGTCATCGCGAAGGACAGAGAAGAGGCTGATCCTGTTCCCGCCTCCAGTCAAGACTGCTACCGGCGCTTGGCCCAAGACCTGTACGACCTACTGTAGCTGCTGCAGAACGAGTTTCTTTGCTTGTGAGCGCGGTTGAAACGAACATTCAGTGAGCGTGCGAACTTATTGTTGCGGTCTGGAAACTGTGGGGGTATACTGATTGTGAAGTTCAGAAGCCAGTCCGACAATCCCTGCGAGGATGAACAACCCTGCGAGAAGGAACCAAGTACCGTCAAGATAGTTGAGGACACCGATTGCGATGAAACTGCCATACGCGAGCGGTTGGTAGAGATAGTGACTCCGGACACCATTCACTGTCGTGGAGAACAACAACGGAACGACAATTATCCAGAGAGCAACTGAATACAGACTTGGTGGCCCAGAAAATATAAACTCGAAATAGGTACCGCCCACAACAAACACTAGTATAATCAAAAACGCTCTCGGACGGATTCGGTTTCTGAGGGAGGGACTGGAACTCATACTTCATCTAATCTCTATTACACTATTAAAATTCGGTGTATCACTTGATGGCCAATAGACGACCTGTACCAACCAGACCGATCGACGGATAGAATTCCCTGAGCGACGCTAACCGGCAGGCCAGATTTTGTGCCTCTCTCTGAGCTGAGAGAGAATGGCTTCGCCACAGATCGACGTCGACGGGATTGTTGAAACGCTTGAGCAGATCCGCCAGCGCGGGCATAGTGCCCACACGGTCTTTCGAGACTGGGTCAACCTCATGCTGTTCGCGCTTCAGCGCCGGGACGACCCATATCTGGAGATCGTCGACGACTACCGCGAGCGCGGCGATATGGACCATCCCGAGGGACAACGGTCAGTCGACCTCTTCTCGAAAGCGTTCGGTCAGCTCCAAGAGCGAATGGCAGCCACCAATGCGGACGTCCTAGGCGCTGTTTACGAGGAATACGGGATGTCGAGCGATGCCTTCGGCCAGCACTTCACCCCACACACCGTCTGCGAGACGATGACCGAGATCGCCGGCGTTGCAGGCGAGAGTGATACCGACGACCGGCAGACGGTTCTTGACCCGGCCTGTGGGAGCGGTCGGATGCTACTGGTTGCCGGTCGAAAGCAGCCAGACGCGCTACTTTTCGGGCAAGACAAGGACCCGATATGTGCACGGATGACAGCACTGAACTGCTGTTTCCTGAATCTGGATGCCTACGTTATCCAGGGCGACTCACTGACTGTCGAGTTCCAGCGAGCGTGGCAGACCTCGTACTCTTCGTTGGGTGGCAGCGTTTGCGAGCTAGACGAGGAGGAAGTCTCTGAACTTCGTGAGTGGGTGACCGACGCCTTCGAGAATACGGTTGAGGAAGGCAACCAGCCCAGTCCAGAGCAACAGAGGGATGCGGGCTCGAAGGATCGAACAGCTCCAGTTGCAACATCCGTCCCGAGCGAGCAGGCCGGTCTGGATGCGTTCAAGAGTAGCGATTGACGGCTGTTTTGAGGGTGTCATACAACGGTTCGCATACTCGTTCTGCTCTCCCCCGCCCGCTCAATACAGTACAACTATTCAGTAATGGACTTTTTGTACAGAACCAGCTCAAATGCTAGATCTCCAAAGTCGATGGACACCTCCTGCTGGAATTGGAATCCAAGGTTTTCGTAGAACCCACGCGCGGTGTCGTTCTCAACACCTGTGTCCAAAACAAACTGTTCATATCCATCGTGCCGCGCACGCTGTTCAAGCTCGTGGTAGACAACACTTCCAACTCCCTGCCCATGGCACTCAGGATCAATACGCATTCGTGTTAGTTCAGTGGTTTGGCTATTGAGTTGAATGAGGTCCTCTTTCCACTCATTCGGTGTCGCATAGGCCCCCATACCAACAATTGTGCCATCTACAATCGCAACGAGGAATTCCCCGCCACTGTCGAGGTAGTTGTTTTGAACATCTTGGAGGTCTTTATCTGGAATATCTGGCTCATACTCAGGAGTCGTTGCCATTGCAATTTCGTTTAACTCACGGATACGCTCGCCGTCCTCGGACTGAAACCGACGAATTTCAACGGCTGAGTTTCCTTTCTCCGACATATGTGCGAATGAACTCGGGATTTAATTAAACTGATTGATGGAATTACAGGGTCTCTAGTAGCTCCCCAGTTGATATTGGTCAGTACGCACGCTCAACTGTGTGGTCAATTCAGGCCATATTGTCTGAAACCAATACCTTGTGAAGAGTTGTATGACGCCCTGGGCTGTTTTGTGTGCCCCAGTCGGGTGAGGGGCGTTCCAGTGAGAGCGTCCTGAGAAGCACCATGTCAAACGAATCAGACACAGAGCCAGGCTCAGTTGAGAAAGTAGAACGAACAGATGTCGGCTGTAGTATGGAGGCTCGGCTGAAACGAGGAACCGGGACACGAGACGAAGACACTGTGACGATCAAAGCGAAGGGTGAGACTGCTGAGGAGACGATTGCAGATTTCTACACGCTCTTAAAAGAGTACGAGCAGGATATCAGTGGTCGGCTTCGGGATGTTCAGCCCGAGGAAGACGAGTAGGATTCTTGAGCTTGTTCAGACGTAGAGCAACGCTCTGTTCATATTTACAGTGATCTTCTTGTCAGGATAACGTCTGTAATCAGTTGAGACCCTGAGTGAGAACCCGCTATCTGATTTGGGCGTCGTGGGATTGCATCGGACAGTGGATATGTAGGATAGCACTCACAGTCTACCAACGCTGTTGTCTTGACCGACCTGAAGATGTAGTCTATACGTTTTGCGTAGTAACGACTGGCGGAGTAGCGGTCGAAGCCAAATATGTCGATAGCCTCCCGGTCCTCGGTATAATGTGGCTTAAGAGAGAATCGGAGAGAATATCAATAAAAAGCCACATTTCGGCGCTAATTTTGTGCGTAGACGGTCGTTGGGTCGGACTTCTCAATTTCTCACGGCTCGGTAGAGAGTTCATCCTCAACCCGCCGAATAATATGATTATCGCTGCTAATCTCTCGCTGTTCGTGGCTAATACATCAATCACGAATCGAAAAACGCGAAGCAATCGCCACTATCAATCGATTGGTTCGTCCACTTAGAGTTCGATGGCCGCTAGAGCCCGTATCATCGACAGAAACTCTGCCAAGGTGGTCAATCTGTTTCTGGAACGACTGTTGACAGTCCTCGATATATTGGGATCCCGGTTGGGTTCGTTCCGTGCCCGCTATATATGTTTGAGGGTATCTTCACTACGAATACGTGGCAACGCTCCGCCGAGGCGGGTGACCTCTGGTGGTGGCCATTCAAGAAGTCCATCAGTATGGTTCGGCGGGCTGCGTGGGCGACTTTCTCGGTGCGCCGGGCCGTCTCCGCAAACCATCCAACTGTGACCGGTTCCACCGATAGTCCCCGACCGAGAACGCCATCTTGTGAGTGGCTACGCTGGCGCTGTCGGCGGCTGGTCTCCCCCGCCAGCTCTGTCTTCGATTAGTGTTGTTCAACCGTTATCGACGATTATCACGACAGAACAGGCAACTCAAATCAGGCTAACTAACGATACTTTGTGAGGAACTGATCTTGATTATTGCGAACATCGGCGGAAGTATCGACACTGCAACTAGTAGTAGGTATGCCTGCGATGCTAATTGGGGGCGGTGTAGACTGAGCCCCATTACGAGGAGAACCACTTGAAGACAACAAATTACAGAACATAGCAACACCTTGGGAGTAGAAGAAACAGCTTCCAGATTAATATTGTTCCTTAGTCGAGTTCCCCACCAATATAGGGGGATTCCTAGTAATGTACCAGTACCAGTCGCAAACACTCTTGGATAAATATATCGTAGAGAGATCCCTGGTGTCATCGTTTGTACTGTCTGAACACCGGTAGCCACAAGTGGTAGCAATAGTATACCGAAAATACCAGTAATAAGCCATTGATCCCGTTTAGATGAGACAAATCCTAAAGTAAATGCGAGCGAAACTCCTGATGGTACTAAAACCCATATATATGTGCTGTTGTTAAGAACGGCTCCTATCCAATGTGGCAAGTAAGAGAATTCCTTCATCATTACACCTAATAGAACAACAGAACTGATTGTGAATAGTAATGGTATTATTGACACTTTCAGAGAGTTATTATTGCGAAAGATGATACCGAGTGATACTGCTCCTACTGCAATGTATGGGATCCCCATTTGAATTAATGTGGTCCCTGCCGATATAGATGTAGTATAGAATATGATCATACCACCACTAAATCCGAGCAACCCGGCAAGTAGGAGCGCTAGTGAGATGGTTTTTGATTTCATATGACATTGTTGGCTGCGGTTCCTTATCAACTTTCTCCAAGAGGGTGTCATAGAACAGTTCCCACGCCAAAGAGCAGGGTGAACGCTGAGATGGATGAGTCCAGCGACCCTGCAAGATGATCCTTCGGTAGAGTCGTTTTTCAATGTCGCGGAGACCGAGACGCTAGCGTTGTTTGAGCATCTCTCCTTCGAGTTTCTCGAAGATTTCGACGTGTTCGCCCCGGCGGAGACGGGGCGAACACGAGCCTCCAGAGATGATGTGTGCCTTCCTTCATTGCTACTATCACGACATCTACGGGATTCGCCCGGTTGAGGAGGAGCTTCGGAATACGGTTGTCTGGCTTAGCTGTGGGTTCGATCGACCGCCGTCGAGAGACGTGATCGTAGGGCTTGTTGATGCAGTGCTTAATCAACGGACGGATCCTGAGCTCTTCTCGGAGGTGCTCACGGAACCATGTACCGTCAAATCCTCTATCGGCGGTGAGGATCTGCAACTCGCCCGCGTGCCTGCGGGCAAGTTGCTTGCAGATATCGGCGTTACTCCCTTCCCGAGTGGTCGTGCAGTGCAGGTCAAGGATAGCGTTCGTCTCTGTATCGATGAGTTTCGTGGCTTTGAGATCTTGTACTTCGTATTTCGTCTTATTGCAGTACGAGCGGCTCGCAGGCGACCGCTCGAAGAATGTGGCGTCAATAGCTCCGATCGGTCCAGTGTCGTGAAGATCAGCGGACTGTTGGAGAAGGGTCCGGCAAGCCGCCATCCTAATTCTATCGAAAGCGAGACATAACGTAGATGGATGCGGAAGATCGGCCGTTTTGAGGCCGATATCCCGCGATATTTGTGGCATCTCTTTCAGACGGTCGATTGTCATTCGGTAGGTCGTATCGAGGTAAATCCGTAGACAGTGGATGGAAATCATCGCTGCATCGGTGAACCCGCCGCCCCCTTCTGGGGCGGCAGGTTCATCCCAATCATCGCCAGTTCTTTTGGCTGCGAAGTTAACTCGCTTAGTGAAGCGGGAGATTAGGGTAGGCACATTCCAAAGTCTCCTGCTCCAACGTCGTCATTCTGCCGACCTGATCCGACGCCGTCTAGTGATTAATCGCGGCCATATATCGAGTCAATATGATTACGAATGTCTGTTGTATTACATGAGCTAAATCGGTTTTTCAAGAAAGGCTGAAGTTCGTTGTTATGGCACGTGTCAATATCATAACGTGAGACGGTAGTGTATTCAGCTAACCCCCAATTCTCCGCATGCTCATGAGTCGCATCATATAAATGACCGACTTCGTGTGTTGAGGCTTTTTCGTCACCATCCTGGGTTATATATGCGATTGCATTATCCTGCCCAGCGGATCCTATTGTATGAACTTGGCCACCAACTTCTAATTGATATTGCCGCGTATCCAAGACAACAACACCGTTAGTATTGTCACTAAGGATGTCTTGAATAGTTGAATTATTCTTTAATTGATCAAGAGCATCATCTGGTGAATCTGGGTCGCTGAGAGAGACTGTTTGACCAGGCGTTGAAGTAGAGAGTAGATATTCACAAGATCCATCTTCAATATCCTTTGACCATACATCAGCAACGGTGTTTGAGTGTGACTGTGGATCTCTATTGTCTCCCTTTTCAGTAGTAATAAATGCTACATTATTAGCTATACAACCTACACTGTTTGTACCTGCTCGTGGTGTCTTGTTTTGGGTTGGACTGGATTTGCCAGTGCGCTCTTCCGCTACAGCGATTGCATTTATACTTGGGATTTCGGTAACATCTCGCTCAACTGTTTCTGAGGAGATGAATTTGTCTGCCGAAGATCCTTGCCTCTTCGCCCGAACTCTGGCATTGATAACGTCTTGACCAAGGCGGCTATTTTTAGGGAGTAGATGTTTATCTCTATGCGCAAATAATTTTATCACTCCATGATTAGTTATGTCTATTGAGGCCGGATTCTTAGTAGAACTGAGTTCTACTGTTTTACTGCTTTGTTCTGGAACCGTAGTAGATTCTCCATTGATATCCAGGGATATGTTCCTGTTACTTCGACTTAGCTTAAGTTTTTGAACATCCTTACTAGATGCTTCTACATGTTGTAGTCCGGAGAGATCCGTAATATCAACTGAATCGTTTTTTCCAGTTTGGATAGCCCCATCTTCACGATATGCTAAAATTTGGTCATCTTGAATAGAAATACGGCGATCATTGTAATCACGAATATATCCCTTTTTTTCTGTGATGATTGGAGGGTAGCGAAGTATATCTGCTTCACTTCTTAAACGGTCATCGTTTATACTAACCCCAATAACTAGCTGCTCAGATTTTTTAATATCTTCTGTTGATTCTGCCGATACTGTATCTACAGCCATTGGGAAGAGGGTAGCCGATCCAGCTGCTTGTATGAAGTTTCGTCGTTTCATAGCTTTGAACTACAATCAGCAATTTAAACCCAAACCATATAGTCTTTTTTCTGTCATGATTATCCGTCATAGAATGTCCTCAGAAGCACTAACCAATCAATCTTACAAGCGTACGGTTGTTATATCATGCTGTGTACATCTAATCTTGCAAATTCAAGTATATGCCATAATAATATTTGACATAATATTCTATGCCAATACCAAGATCTCAGTAGGCCTCTACTGCGCTAATCACGCTGTTCACCGAAAATAACGGTATAAATTACTTATTGTGGACTAGAAACACGTTCAATTGACCTAATCGCGTCGATACGCCCTGCTCCAAGCCCAGCAGTGTTTTCTCCCGAGAGTTCAACTGCACCTTTTTCGATAGCTTGCTTGACACGGCGGGGATGGAGCCCTGGCGCGATTTCGCGGATGAGACAGGCAAGTCCGGTCACTTGGGGGGCTGCCATTGATGTGCCAGCATTGTAGCCGTATTGTTCGCCTCCGATATACTTGGGTAGTGACGATAGAATACCCCATTCGGAGATATCTGCGTTCCACGTTTTTTCTTGTGTGTCATACCCACCACCTGGCGCAGCGACATCGATGACATTGTCCCCATAGTTAGAGTCGTGTCTACGTTTGTCGTTTGGCCCGGTTGCGGCAACACTGATCACGCCTCTGTTCGCTGAGGGGAGTTCATATGGAGGATCCTGGTGAAAATCCGCTCCCTGATCTCCTCCAGCAACAACGACAACAGTGCCTTGTTTGACCGCGTGCTGAATCACACGTCGAAACGCGGAAAACAATCTCTGTCGTGTTACAGAGGCGGAAAGCGGTCCTGCTCCAAGACTGATGTTGACCACGTCAGCCCCAATCTCGACGGCATAGTCTAGCGCGTGCAGCGTATCAGCTACGGTTATCTGTTTCACAGAGGAGTGGTCACTGATTTGTCTGTAAAACATCGTCCGAAGTGGAACTATCGTTGTAGCGGGTGCAGTGCCGATAATTCCGGAGTCGGTACCATTGGCAGCGGCAATCCCCGCAACATGGGTGCCATGCCCGTCGATATCAGCTCCGACCGGCAGTTCGACCGTATCCCTACCGAACTCTCCATCTTCATGTGGTCTGATAAGTATCTGTCCGGCGTGGATTTGGCCGTTTCGGAACAATCGGCCTTGTTCCAAATCAACCCTCGATTCAAGATCTGGATGGGAGGGACTAACACCAGTGTCAATAACCGCAAGCGTGGTCCCATCACCAGTGGCGATGTCGTGAGCGGCGAACGTATTTGTCAGTTCCTTGTCCCACTGCTGTTCAGACAGTGATGTTGTATCCGAGACAGACCCCTTCGTCTGCTGTGTGAGATTGCCGACCTCAAAGGTCTGGTTTGCAACAGCATCATTGACGGTGGGGAGTGACCGAAGGTCGTCTTCGCTGTCTCTAGGACCCACAATTAGAACGAGTGAGCCTCCTGCCAACTCCTGCAGTACTCTATACCCTCTACTTGCAAGCCGATCACCTAGGCCTTCCCCATCGCCAAGGACAATATACACTTCTTTGTTATTGACCATTGACTGGTCGTCTGCAAGTCCAGTCCCAGCAGTACCTATGGCGGCACTACCTGCGGCAATGCTTTCAAGAAATGATCGTCTTGTGAACACTATATCGTGTGACATTCCGCGTGGTTGTTTGTATAGGTATCGTTCCGAATCGCGGTTTATGTCTTGGTCAAATATAAAATTAAATACCTTATCAACACATGAGCAAGAGTTGTATGGACATAGATGTAGTAGATACCCTCCGACAACCAGAATATACTGGCGAGAACCGGTGTGAGCCATGTACAGCCCTCAATCTAGCTATTGCAACGATACTTGGATCTACTATCGCCCGGAAATCAAAATTGGGTGGGATCGTTGGATTCGGTATCTCAGTCGGGTTGATCTATCTGCGCGGCTACCTCGTGCCAGGAACCCCGACACTCACTAAGCGGTATCTTCCTACAGAGGTGCTCCGCTGGTTTGGGAAAGACCCGGAACCCGAGCTGGCTACGGGCTTTGCCGACATCGAGACTGGTGATGACACGTCCTCCAACAGAGCAGCTGTT
This sequence comes from Haloarcula sp. CBA1127, assembly GCF_001485575.1. Classification (NCBI taxonomy): domain Archaea; kingdom Methanobacteriati; phylum Methanobacteriota; class Halobacteria; order Halobacteriales; family Haloarculaceae; genus Haloarcula; species Haloarcula sp. CBA1127. The sequence continues at coordinate 105,175 of NZ_BCNB01000005.1, read as the reverse complement.
GGAACCGGGAGTGAGGAGACAGCTGACACAGAAGTGGCTACTGACGACATTGCAACTAACGGACATCACACATCAGCGGATAACCAACCACCATCGGAGGATGATCTTGAACTATTCTTCACTGACCACGGCATACTCGAACCGTGCCCTGATTCAGATGATCTTTGTCTCACAGACTCCTTTGAGACCGCTTGGATAGACGAGGTTGATTCGCTGAATACGACGGAAATCACGGCAGCGTTAATTACGGATACTATTGGGATCGAAACTGAGGGCAAAGAGTTCGAACTCACTGAACAAGGTGATACCAGAATATTACAGACTAATGACCGACTGGTCTCACAGTGGCCCTCCAAAGCAGCGCTTCTCGCGGATATCGCCGCCTGTCACGTACTTCGGTCAGAGCTCACTGGCTGGAGCGACTATCGGCTTGAAAAGAAGGGCCAGATTCTCAATGCGCTCCGAATGTTCATCGAAATCTGCCCGACAACAGGCGGAGACATTCAAATGGGTGAAGAAGTCGTAGAATCTTGCTGTAGTTCACATAAGGTGGTTGCTGTTACTTGCGAGGAGTCCGGTGAGCGACTTTTCGAACATCCACTCCCTGAGGACGATGCAAAGGAGCATCCGTCCTAGTACCTTAATTTCCAGACAAGATGGTTAGATAAAAGGATTGACTGAGGATATATAGGATCGTTTGAGTGAAAGATTGATACCAGCAACGATGGGAGTGTCGAATGTGGATAAGAAAGAGACTGCAATTTGTATACATATTGTAGGAGTTGCCGCAATAGTGTTAGGACTCATTGCACATGGATTGGTCGATCAAACGAGACTCGGATTGGTCTTAATAGGAGGTGGTACTGTGTATGCAGTTGTTGGCGGAGTTGCTGGTCTCACATTAATTCAGGATCAATTCCCGACTTCGTTAGCTGTGGCGACTATTGTGTGTATTGAAGTAATTGTGCTGGCGCTGCCGATTATCCTCATCGAACTGAAAGGGTCGGTATCTCACTGGTTTCAGAGCATTCTCCAGGGTGATCTGAGGCGTCCTGTAACAGCCTTTCCATGGGAGATTGCCTCTGTTAGTGGAGTTGTAGCTTTTATACTTGGATCAGCGCGGCAACGGGCTCTCCAGTGGCTAGCAGTCCTGTTTATAGGATTAGCCTCACTACATTTAGTCCAAAGCTCAATTTTTATTCTTCAGTCAGATTCAATCGTCGCTTGGACTCATTTTGCAGCGATCTATATCGTTGTAGCAGTCACGTTGATTCTATCCCTTCCATTGTATCACCTTGGTCGCCAAGTGAGGTCTACTCAGCCATCTTCATCGCTACCAGCATACACCGCCGGTGTATTTGTGTGCGGACTGTTAGGACTGTCAATGATCATTGCAGTAGCAGTGCATCCAGCGAATCTCCTCTCTTGGACAATAGCTACGGTTGTAGCAATTGCTCTTTTCCCTATCCTTCTCTATTTTGCGTACTATGAGGGTTTGCTCAGCCTTTCAAGAGGCAACCTCGGTTGAGTCAGCGAACAACTCCCAATTATACTACTTTCGCGTAATAGTCACTTGTGCAACTAGCCTGGAACGGTGTCGCCACAGGGTGAACTATTGGTATCGGTATAGATATCCCAGATTCACTCGCGACGTGTCGATGAGTCCAGCCAGAATCGATTTGCGGGCAGGGTGTGCGGGCGAAGAGGCTCGCTGCCACCACCACGGTACTCTCCAGACTGACTAATCTGTGTGACTGTGACTCTCTAAGCGCAACTGTTTGGAGAGTGCCGGACGGCAATCGAAATACTCAATCAGCGCTGATTTATGATCCAATCTGTGGCATCTTGCAACATGAAGAAGCGAAAGGGTATCTCGTAGATTATTCTTACAAGTGTACGCCTGTTATGTCATGCTGATTGTGTTTAAGCATGTAAGTTCAAGCTATAATATATGGGAAATATTAAATGACATTCCATAGCACCGATTCAACGTCTGTATCTAGCACAGTATAAGCCACTGCCCCACTAATTAATAGTGCCCAAGAATACCCTGTTTGCGTGCTTTAGCTGTTCCAACCCGGAAGACAAATACCCCAACCGCTAGGTAGGCAACTGACTGCCCGACCAATACCCCAAGGTCGAATGCTGGAAGGTCCCACACGCGGATTCCATCCGTCATCACTCGTTGCAACAAGTGGCTCCCCAGTGACATTGGAAGAAGCTTCAACAGAGCATACTGCTCGACTGGCAAGGCGATCAGGGCTGCAAACGAGAGTTGGATCAGCGGGAACATCTTCTCAATTTGTTTATAGACAAGCGCCACCCCACCAAAAATGAACCCGAGACCGACCACAGGGAGTAACGTCAGCACACCGAGAACGACAAGCGAAAGCGGTGCAACAAAAAGCCACGCCCCTGTTGTTACCATCATCAACACTAGAAGAACGATGCCGGTAGCAAATGTGCCTAAGAGGTTAACCAGAGTCTTGACCGCCACAACCTCGGTAAAGCCAAATGGAGACATCGACAACTGCTCCAGTGTCCCCCACTGTGCCTCGTCAGTCAAGTCATGTGTGAGATCGGCATATGCCGATACTGCCATCGTGAAGAGGAAATACCCGACGACAAGCAGCCCTACTGACCGTGAAATCAAATCCTCCGCCACAAACCGCCCACCGAAAAAAACGAGTGCGAAAAACACATACAACGTTACGAATCCCACTACTGTATTCACGAGATAGCGACGCGAGAGCGTCACTGATTTACTCGCAATCACTCGAAACAAGGTGAGATGCCGATTCATGGCACAACCTCATCTGGAGACAATGACGAAGCTGTCGTCAGCTTAACGAAGATATCCTCCAGATCGGGCTCGATTTCAGTGAACGACTGGATGGTCGCCTCTGCCGTTCGCAACACGTCGACACACTCGTAGAACTCCTCACTGCCTGCAAGCGTGATCTCGAATTCTATGGAGTCAGCGTCGGTCTGCCATTCAAGAAGCTGGAAGCGGGTATCGAGTTGCTCCCGGAGAGGTGCTGACGGGTTTTCGGTCAGTTGGATACGGTACGATTGGGACTGGAAGACGTCAAGCAAGTTGTCGACGGAATCATCAGCGACGATGTCGCCATCACTGAGGACGATCACACGGTTGCAGACAGCTTCGATGATATCCATATCATGACTCGTAATCACGATAGTTTTGTCCTCTTCCCGGACGAGACGTTGTAATTCGACCTGGAGGTCACGGGTTGTTTCTACATCAAGCCCAAGCATTGGTTCGTCAAGAAAAAGAACGGGCGTTTCGCGGGCGAGTGCACAGCCGAGTGCGACTTTTTGCTTCATGCCACGCGAGAGATTTTTCGCCGGCTCGTCTGCCTTTCGAGTAAGTCCGAGCGTGTTAATAATCTCCTCGTGTCTGTCGACACGTGCCTGCGGGTCGATGCCGTGGAGGCCGGCGAAAAACGCAAGATTTTCCCGGACGCTCAACCGCCAATAGACGTTGCGTGCACCTTCGAGGACAGCGGCCACGTACTTGTATGTGCGTGAACGGGCTTCATGTACAGGAATGCCGTGAATGGAAACACTGCCACGTGTGGGAGTGATGAGCCCGAGAACAGTTTTGACGGTTGTTGTTTTGCCGGCACCGTTTGGGCCGAGGAGTCCAACAATCTGGCCGGGCTGAATATCAAAGGAAACGCCATCAACGGCTGTGACCCGTCCTGCTTCTCCTGTATAATGTTTTGTGAGGTCCGTGACCGAAACTACAGGATCATGTTTTGGAGGCTCAGTTGAGCGGGGGTGCATCGTTTGCGCTCTCCTATTCGGTGGACGCTCTTAAGAATCCATCACCTGAGACTATCTTATCTAAAGCTACGGAAAGATCTGAACGCAGGACGCCCAATCGTTGACTTGACAAATTCGCAAGCCAGTGTGAATGACCGTACCTTTTCAGAGAATAAAATAAGTCCCATAGATTGAAAATACTACCATCGGACGAAAGACTCTCTATCCATTGAGATGAAAATTTCCAGTAATTATAACATCAACCGATTCACACATCAGTTTGCAATGTCGCACCAAACAGTGGTTGACATCATCGAGCGATCGATGAGTGACCTGACCTTCGCGCATCGTTTCAAATCAGATCCGGAAACCATTCTCCAGGAGTATGATGACCTGACTAAAGAGGAGGCTAAAGCACTGAAGTCTGGTAATCAGAACAAGCTGAATGAGATCGTCGAGAAGCGGGCGAACGGTATCCAGATCGCAGGTATCGTCCTGCCATCATCCGAGGCTTGAGAATATAGCCTCATATTTTTATCAATGACTACAAGCACCCAAGAGAACCCAATTGACATATACATCATCGGGACTGGAATGGTGGGCTACACTCAACTCACTCGCGAAGCTGAAAACGCACTCCAAGCTTCTGAGCGGGTCTACCTACTTGACGGTCAACCGATGGTCGAAAACCATATCAAAGAGAATTATACCGAAGATGTAGTTATGCTTAACCGGGAATATAACGAGGGCGAGGACCGGGTTGCTACATACGACCGGATGTCAGAAGAGGTTCTTAGAGGAGCTACTGAGGTCGATGGACCGATTACATTTGCTCTCTACGGGCATCCGATGATATTTGTCAATCCAAGTCGGAGTGTCATTCGACAGGGGCGAGAACAAGGATTGAACGTCGAAGTTCAGCCAGGCATATCTGCTATTGATTGTGTGTATTCAGATATTGCCTTTGATCCTGCGGCAAATGGTGTTCAAATGTTTGAGGCGACTGATTTACTACTTCGAGAATGGGAACTTAATCCGGAAGTTCCAGCAATGATTTGGCAGGTTAGCGTGGTGGAGACAGATCGCCATACAGAAAAGCGAAGTAAAGAAAGTCGATTCACCCGTTTCAAAGAATATCTCCAGAATTTCTATCCGGAGGATCATATCGGGTACTTACTCCAAACAGCTACCTACCCAATTGCTGAATCACAAAAACACGAGTTTGAGCTTTCAAATCTTGAGGAGATGGCTCCGATACTCGACCAGGGTTATTACATTCTGCATCTACCTCCGATCAATGAACGAGACCTCCAAAATGAGGAGCTGTTACAAGAAGTTCGATCAGAAGACCATCTAGAGGAGATAACTGTCAGAGATAGCTAAATAGCCCATTATATTTACTCATGGACAATCCGCCCGAGACAAGACGGTCTAACACGAGCGACATTTTTTATGGTGAGGTCGTCTCTGATCCATACCAATGGCTCGAAAACGAAGACGAAGAAGTTCTCGAATGGGTAAGGAAACAGAATTCCCATACTGAGAATATTCTTTCAACAGAGACCCGGGATTATCTCAAGAAGCAGCCCGAATTCACCACTAATATCCCGGACTCAGGGACAACAAACCCGACAGAAAACGGATATTACCACCTAGGGCGAACAGAAGGTAAGGACCAATCAGAGTTAACGTTTCGACAAACCCTTACTGATTCACCGACGACCATCTGTGACCCAATAGAAGACTTGGATAATGATCTGAGTGCAATTGATTGGTTTGTTCCTTCTCCAAACGGTGAATACGTTGCGTTTGGCGTATCACAGGGTGGTCGTGAGCAGTATGATATTCACGTCGTTCATAGCGGGCGCCAGACTGTGTTGGTAGAGCCCAATTGTGGTAGGACAAACGCTGGTGGGTTTGCGTGGGGTGAAGACGGATTTTACTATCTTCAAACGGAGCCCAGCACCGAGGGACGAATTAAAAAAACCATCGATTACTACGATATAAATACTGCTGAATCTAACACCGTCGTGGATGATATAGCACAACGGTTGTGGCCACAAATTGTTTCACAAAAAGGAGCGGATAACGCGATCGTTGCACTACATGATGGTACGAATCGAACCGAGTTATATCATCTTTCCCCATCCGGGTTCGATCCTATATACGCCAAGAGTGATGATCATTTTAGACCGGTGAAATACACGGACAGCGGTGAAGCGTATCTACTTACCGATGTCCAGTCATTAACCTATGAATTGATTTCTCTCTCCGCTTCCGAAACATATCCTGATAGAGACTCCCTTCAGGCCAACAGTAAGCGTATACTCCAAACCGATCGGATTCTCTGCAACGCCTCGGTGCTTGATGACTATATTGTCGGCCACTATCAAAAGAACGCTAGCACGCGGCTTACCGTTTACAATCGCTCAGGACGATATGCTCAACCGGTGGAATTGCCAGACTATTGTACTCTAATGCCAAATACTTTGACGGCGAGTTCGAACGCATTTGTCTTCAACCTCACATCTTTTGTGGCCTCACCATCCACAATAGAGATTCAGATTAATCAAGTGGCCACTGAGTCTAATTGTGGCCGTTTTCTCTCTAAAACAGTCATAAATGAGCCGGAAATGGATTATCAATCGGAATTTGAGGTCAGTCAGCGCTGGTTTTCAGCTGATGATGGGACTGAGATTCCATTCTTTATTGTTTATAATAAAGGTATAGATCTTGCGACTCCTAACCCAGCCCTGATTAACGTTTATGGTGGATTTGGCGTGACGATGACTCCGAGCTTTGATCGGTTTATCATTCCGTTTCTTCGTGACGGTGGTATCTATCTACAGCCCAATATTAGAGGAGGGGGTGTGTTCGGAGAATCGTGGCATCAACAGGGAATGCAAGATCAAAAACAACGGACTTTCGACGACACAATCAATTTCGCCGAACATCTCATCAAGAACAGCTATACCAAGCCTGAAAAGCTGGCAATCACCGGCGAGAGCAATGGTGGGCTTACTGTTGGCGCGACTGTAATGCAACGGCCAGAACTATTTAGCGCCGCTATCTGTGAGGTCCCTCTCCTAGACATGGTCCGATTTGACCAGATTGGTATCGGGGAAACTTGGGTCTCGGAGTATGGTGATCCGAATGAGGAATGTGCGTATCGGCATCTGAAATCATATTCTCCATATCACAGCATCAGCGAGGCTGAATATCCTACAATGCTATTTCGTACTGCTCTCGGTGATACACGTGTCCTTCCATACCATGCTTGGAAAATGGCTGCAAAGATGCAGGCAAAGGCGCAAGGAGATAATCCAGTCCTTCTCCGGACTACAGAAGATGCAGGTCATGGCGTAGGAACCTCAACACATGGGAAACTGACCAACGAACTTGATAAGTGGACAGTCATTTTTGAGAATATAATGGAAAAAAGTAAGGGTTGACTGGATAGAAGTATAATATAATTTAAGATAAAACTAATGTAATCTGATGTCAATTCATACTATGGTACCTCCATCCCCCTCCCTTGCGAAGTTCATTTCTGAGGTCCATCAACGTGCTGACTTCTTCGACTTCTTGTCGAACTCGTCTGCTAGCCAGAAGGAACTTAACCAAGAGCTGGACAAGTCACAATCTACAATTTATCGTGGACTCAACTCTATGGAGGAATATGGCTTAATAGAGAAACAAGATGATGGGTATCAACTAACCCCATTTGGAATGTTGATTTTCGAGGAATATCGTCGGTTCTCAAAGACGATAAACTCCATATTTCAAAATAGGGAAGTATTCGATACAAAACAACCGATCAACAAAGTTCTCCACCCATCTCTTTTCCAAGGAGCGGAGATTATATCAACCAATAATCATGTAGTGGAAGAGATATATAAGAAGTTGCAATCGTCCGTTTCTGAAGCCACACATATCTATGGGGCTTTACCAACAATCTTCCCTAGTCAAGTTGATCTCCATCTTGAGAAGACTACTGTTGATGACTTGACCGCTGAATTTATTCTCCCACACAGAGCAATCGAATATCTCCAATCTAATTTTAACGGGAAGATAGATACACTCTATAACAGTGGAGATTACTCGATACGGGTCAGTCAAGAGGCTCCCCCAATTGGACTTATTACTGTCTTAGAACCAACTAAAAAAGTAGTCATAGTCATTCACGATGAGATCGGGACGATTCGAGGGTTAGTCGTTTCGGAGAATCTGGAGTCTATTAGATGGGCGAAAGACACCTACCAAGATTTCCGAGAAGATTCTATCAGCTTTGAAGCTTACACTACTACATAGAGACTTTGATATGTCATAAGATTAGCAATCAGATACAGTGAGGGGGAGTCTCTGTCCGAGTCGGACTGAATCGTAATCGTCGTTCCGATTTCAGGGAGTCTCGGGGCGTACGATCTATTGTTCGGTGGGCGCATATCGTCATTACTGGCGTCCCAACCGCTGTGGCGACGGGGCCGGGTGACCGAGTATGCGGCGTTTACACTCCCCAAGTTGAGACTACAACGGGTTTAGCGGGGCTGTAATGCGTGTATTTGGACGAATCATCGGTCGGAAATCACTCCAGGTTAGCTCTCAATCACTCGATTCTGTTGTACAACTGATTGTATCGCCGAATTTCGAAGACTTCCAAGAGTGTAGCCACTCAGACACCGCGCTACCCCAGATCGAGTTATCTCTACCTCATTCCAGTCTCCTTCTGCAACGTTGGTCAGGACCCAGCAGTAACTGGAAATCACATCAGGCAAGGATGACGCGACCACGCCACCCGACGAACGATGATGCCAATCAAGACACTCGTCTCGGAGCGTCGCGCCGCGATCTGTGCAAGCAGGTTCGCTGGCGTGACGGCGTCTATTGCCCACGCTGTCTTGGTGAATCTATGATTCGGTACGGCAGCTATCGGGCATTTCAGCGATACCGCTGTAAGAATTGCGACCGCACGTTCAACGATCAGACTGGCACCGTTGTCGAACACTCAGCAGTCTCACTCCAGAGGTGGCTTCTCGCCATCTACACCTACATCCGCTCAACATCAGTCTTCGCCAGCTAGACGTGGAGATCGATGTCTCCTACAAGACAGTGTACCGTGGCGTCCAACGCTTCTTACGGGCGCTGGACGCGCCTCACCCACAACTCGAAGGCCCAGTTAAGATCGACGAACTGTACGTGAAAGTCGAAAAAAGGTCCCGGGCGCGACCGACCGTCGCACTCGCGTGACCTGTCCATGTGCGGATGGGGATCGTACGAATAGGATAAGCTACCCGTATTTATTCTTGCGGATCGCGGTACCGGCGACCGCTACGTGATCCCAGCGAAAGGCGCCGACGAATCGACGATTCGACTCCTACTTGTTGACCGGAAAGAGGAGTGGTTGACTGTCTACACGGACGGCTTTCAGGCGTACGAATCACTCGACGAAGACGATGCATTCGAGCGCGAATACGTCGTCCACAGAGACGGTGAATACGTCGACGACAATGTGCACGTCAATACCTGCAAGAGCCCGGATCGGTGGCGCGATCAGCTCTCGCCCCATCGAGGCGTCTCTAAGGACAACCTCAGCCGTATCACAGAGCATTCCAGCTCCGTCGACACGTCTATCGAAAACCGATGAAAGGAACACTGAGAACCATCCTCCAAACTGCGCTATGATTTACCAACAATCTACGCTTCAAGAGCGAAGAAAAAATATCTGCTGCTCAAACGATGGTAGTGTTTAGTCAGTAGCATTAAGCCATCGAGCGAAGGTCTGCAACTAGTTTTCGGCGGTTTCCGGTTCGACGTGCCTGAAGCAGTTTGAAAACGACAAGGTTCGGCCCTTCAGCTCTCGAAAAATCCGTTCGACAGCGTTCCGATTTCCGTGGCGACACATCTGAAATCGGAGTCCAGCTCGTTGCAGTGCAGTTTGAAGGTGTTGAGCGCCATCGACGAGAAAGACGGCAGTTTCGACATTGTGTTTGTGCCGAAGTTCGCTCAGGAAAATTCTGTGAGGGTGGTCGTAGTCGTCGCAAACAGCCGAACGTGAAGCAGTTCGTTTGACCGCGGATCGGCAGCGGCGTACAGCCAGAATTGCTGATCGTTGATTTGAATCACTGTTTCGTCCAGTGCAATCTGATTCGGAGATTTCCCGGATTCTGGCTGTAGATCGGCCTTCTGCACCCAATCGTGGACGGCTTTGCGACTACGTTGACGCCCAGATCTTCGAGTAATTCGACGGTATTCGACAACGACAGTCCTGCAACATGCGATTGAATACCCAACGCCATCGCCGACTCGGGTGTCCGCTCGCGCTCCACAAAATCCAAATCAATCCAGTCTCTATGTCCGCTGAGGCGGCTGATTTCTGTCATGAACCAGCAAGAAACCCGTCCGCCTCACTTTTCACGCTTAACTAAACACCGCTGAAACGATTTTACGAAAGATTATATGACTTTGATACTGTTATTCGATCTTGTCTAATTAATCACGTCTCATAATCTAATGTACTTCATGAGGGCCCAAAAACCCAAAATAAGATATCCGATCTGGATATATTTGGGCCCAGAATTAAAATAGATAGAGAAAGAGCCTACCAAAAAAAATCCTAAGCTAGTAATTATAAGACCCTGCTTTTTTTCCATACTAGTAAATATAGAAGATTGATATTAAAAATACCGATCCAAATACACCCTTACGTCCTCATACTACTATTCACAAGGAAATACATCCGCTCAAAGGGTTCCTATATATTACGTACAAGATTCATATAACACAAAATTGATAACAAAAAGTGGGCGCCTCTTCAGAAAATAAAGGGTTATGCTACAAAGTCAGTGACTGGAGAATATCATAAAGTCAGGTTAGCACTCTGGGTAGTTATAGCTCTCTTTAGTTGGGGCCTTTTGGACTCCACATTTTGATATTGCCATAACATGTTCAGATGTAAGCTCGGAACAAGGATCGTCAACTTGTCTGGGTGCTTGTTCCTCCAGCCACTCCTTTTCAAAGGAGATACGCCCCTCATAAACAGTATTACACGAGATACAGTCCACCAGAGAGGCACCATTTAGGCTGAGACCAGCTAGACACAGTAGTCCACCACCAGCTAGACAGCTAACGACAGTGACAACCGTACCTGCATAAGTTTTGATTATACACTCCGTATCGACACACGGTTCGTCTAGGGACGGAGTATCGTATACCTTAGCATCCACCTCACAATACTCTGTTGATTGAGTGGTGGCTTTGGAATTTGTGTCTGTTTTATATCTAGGCTCCTCGGAAACTATTGTGTCTGACTGTACCTGATTGTTGCCCACGTAATGGACAGTCACTTGATCGAAAAGCGAACTACTCGTACTTTCTGATTCTTTATCAGATGAGTGGTCATATTTAAAATGTATTAGTTCTGGCCGGTTTACACTCCCCACAAGAGCTGATTGCACCTCTTCATCCACATTCACATCGAAATGAAGGTACATTTCGTCAGCATCGGCCGACTCTGGGTCGTCTCGGTTCTCCTGGTCTCCGTCCTTACCTCTTCCACGTTTTTCTAGACTTTCAAATGTGATGACAGCTGTATCGATCGTTCCGGTCTCATCTTGTGTTTCGACAGTCTTTCTCACCACACTCATTTCGTTTGACTGTGACCTCCAGCCCATTCTAGATGCTTCCTGAATTAATCTCTTTACATCCTCATTAGACATGACGTCTTGTCGGGCTTTTACCAGACTCTTACCTTCTAACTCTTCCATTTCAACCACTTCACTCTCCTTCGGAGAGCTATCGCCCGACTTCGCTGATCCAATTCCCGTCATTGATAGAGTTATGCCACCCGCTCCCATGGCCTGAAGAATTTTTCTTCTCTTCACATTATCTACATTAGCGTTTTTGTATATAAAGTCTATCATTTCTCCCGATGCTAATAATGTTAGTTATCTTTGCATATAAATCCCTTCTTTAAGCGAGCCTGTTATAGAATACGTCACGTGCGAAGCAGCAGGGTTTGGAAACCGTGTCCACGAACTCTAAATCCCTGCAGAACATAAATACGGTCAACGAGTTCTTAAATGCAGCGGCTACCGAGAAAGTTCCGCTGTTTGTATCTTGACTTGGGTTTCTACTGGAGTACGACGTGTTCGCCCCAGCGGAGACAGGGCGAACACGAGATCTTGAACCACCCGAACTGATGTGTGGCTTCCTTCACTGCTACTACAAAGACATCTACGGTATTCGACCCGTTGAGCGAGAGCTTCGGAAGCGATTGTTCAGTTGTGCTGTGGCTTCGATCGACCGCATCTCTCGACGGCGGTCCATCGTTTCCTTATTGATCTTGAACACATGGTTGGCGATGTCCTCATCAGTCTCGTCGAGCAGACTGCCGCCCGCGGCCTGCTCGACTTGACCCACAGCATCGATTCGACTGATGTGAGAGCGATGCCAACCGACCCAGACGCCTCAAAGTGCTATGATCCAACCGAAGACCAATACAACTACCACTACGGCTGTACGATCGTCTTAACCAGGCAAGAGATACCAATCGCAGCGGAGTTCACAGAGAGCAAACAAGCACCAGAAGAGACGGCGATACGTGCCATACGTGACGCGCTCGCCGTCGCCACGGTGATCTGGATGGTCAGTGACAGTGCCTACGATACGCTCGACTGGCACGACCCCTGCAGCTAGTAGGTGGTCGTGCCAGTCGCTCCCTACAACGCGCGAAACACCGCCGACTCGAAAGATATCGAATATAGGGTCGAAGACCACATCACCGAACACAGTGAAGACGTTCAGCTGAAACAATCGATCGACGAAATGTATAATCGCCGCACTGGAGTTAAACGAACCAACGAATCAGTGAAGGACTGCGGCCTCGGGCGTGTGTTCGCCCGAGGCCGCGTCCACGCACGGGTACAGGTTTATCATCGGGCAGTGTCTGCGTCTCGTCATCGCAATCACCACTACGAACGGGGAGACAATCCGGGTAATACCGTGATCACGGTGTGAGGACTCTTTTGTGACAGCATCTAATTAAAATCCTAATCCATATTTCTACTAAACTCGAATATACACGGAGAACTCGTGGAGATAGCCCAAAACTGGCAGTCAGTCGTTACGGAGCCCGTCCTTATCAATCCATCCTTGTCTGTTATTTGAATTGTGCTTGAGAAAACAAGTTTAACCAATTGTTGCCTTAAATAACAAGTGTACATGCATTATTTTGAGTGGGTTGGTAACAAGTCTGAAAGTGATATTCTGAGTGTGTAAGCCGGAAACTCCACCAGAGTACGAGATTTCGGAATATCAAATTCGACCACGCTATAACGCTAGTAATAAATTTGATTGTCGATATCAGTGTTTTAGCTATCGATAAGCTCACTACATATCTGAAATAGTCGGCTTAGAGAATATCGTGGCGGCTAAAATCCATACCTTCCGTATTTAGAACTACGATAAGTATTTAGCTAATGTCGGGGGCTGATCTCGCCCCGAATTAGTTAGGAGGCAACGCATAGAGCGTACTCCCTCATCTCTCTGATCCTGACCAATGCAAATGATGTTGGTTTGTAGCACTTATATATCACGGAAACATGGGTGGAAGATGAGACTACGGCGGGTTTAGCGGGGCTGTAATGCGTGTATTTGGACGAATCGTCGGTCGGAAATCGCTCCAGAATAGCTCTCAATCACTCGTCCCTATTGCACTACTGACCATATCGCCGAATTCCGGAGACTTTCAGTAGTGTAGGCACTCAGGCGGCCCGCTAACCCAGATAGAAAATCCCATGATCCGATTCCTGCCTCCTTCTTCAGCGATGTAAACGTGTTATACCTTTAATCCGCGGCGAGTGTTCATACTCACCGGTCAGTTCCACCTTCGACTCCCTGCCAAGTAGATCCACCGGACGCCGGCTCGTGAGGATCAAGCACGCGTTTGACGACGCCGTGTACGCGAACTTTGTACAGTGAACTTCTTTAGCATAGGTTGATATGTAATTTTCATGTCAGTAAGTAGATGATGAAGCAGTGAAATCACACTACTTCTGGCGATTCGCCACGGCCGTTTGAATGAAACTGCGGGAAGCATAGCCGTATGCATCGAGAGCACCAGTCTCAACTAGTGTACACTCTCTTGTCCTGTGAAGGTGCCACAAGTTGGGTCACATACGGGACCCTTCTCGGTCACGGCTGGTCGGTCATAGCTTGGTTGGCTCTGTTGAAATCCTCTGGATCTCGATTAATTCGTCAAGGAGCGTTCGATACGTCGTATTCTTCCGAACCTGAGACAGAGGAGGACGATGTGTTGATGAAGTGTGTACACCGTTTCGAGAATTTCGATGAGTAACGAGCGACAGCTTCCCGAGCCAAGTGATATGTTTGCTCAACAAACCGTAGCAACTGTGACTTTGGGAGGGCCTGCATTCGGTCAAACCACTGCTCAATCATGTAAATCTGCAATGATTTCAACAGAGCCACTGAACCCGTAATTGTGATCTGGGGTGACAGGCACGGATCGCACTCCAGAGCTCGAACTACTCAGCACCCTTTGCAATAGCTGTATCTTTCACTGCTTTCCAATAATATCGTTCGCTTCATCGCGCGTCCGCTTCGCGGCCTCCTGTGCGTAGCCCTTGTGGGTCGTCTCGATAGATTTCTCGTCCAAGTCCACGGCGGGCACCGTGTGTCTTCAGTGGCTCCTTGAAGTCATACTCAGACCACTCACAGAGATCGGCGAGGATATCCCGAGCTGATTGCGTTGTGATCGACGGCGTCGGGTCAAGTGCTTTCGCCGCGTTGTCGAGTCTTGGGAAGACGGCCTCATTCTCGTCGGGCTCTCGAAGTTGCTTCCAGCGCCGGAGTGGGTGAAGCGCGTCGTCGAGAATCGGTGCAGACTCTCTGGTTCGGTTTTTTCCGAACACCTGCATCGTGCCAGCATCGAGGTTGACGTGACGCCACCGCAGGCCGTTCCGTTCCTCATCGTCAGAGACAGCGACGAGTTCTGCGCTGCGGGCTCCGGAGTAGGCGAGTAAGAAGACGAGCGCCTGGTCGCGATAGGCCGCCGTGCGGTCGACACTGTCACTTTTGCCGGCTTTGTCGACGCGGGCAGTGGCAGTCGCGCAAATGGCTTCGCGGTCGCGTGTGCTCCAGTATTGCTGGTCTGTTTCAGTCTCGTCGGTCGGAAGCGGGCCTTCGGCGTGGTTGGTCTTGGCTGGGTTCGTCGGAATCAGGCCCTCGTAGACGGCCCAGGTGAGAAACGAGCGGACATAGGCGAAGTACCGCCGTGCTGTTTCCGGCGAGGGCGACAGTCCCGGCGGCAACGGCGAGACCGCCAGAGAGTCCGACTGCGGTGGCAGCGGCTCCGGCCACTGCGCCCCCGGCTGGCCCCATCATCTCCCCGAGGAGTTTGCGGCCCGACTGCATTGAATCCTGTTCGTAGTCTCCCACGCCGACCGCATCGTGATTTGAGTCCATTAATCAGAACTGGTGTCTCAAGCGGAGCCGTTGGTTCACTACTCCATATGCCTGTCATCCCAGACGTTGGTCACCGCCCCTCCAAGCATGACGAGAACCGCCCATTGAAGCGTCCAGATAAGCCCGATTACGGTGCCAGCGATGATCAATAAGAGCGAGACAATCATGTCGGGAACTTCGGGCCTGTCAGTCAAGTGCCGAACGTACATTCCGGTCCCAATAAACTGTGCCACTGCGAGCAGCCCAAACAGCCCCCAACTGTATTCGACCATTAATTCAATACAGTATTTATTTCGGAATATAATTGCCGATATTATGCTGCTAGAAACTCTGATTGCGTCTGTCTCTTTGCATCAGTGCCAACGAGTCGGCCAGTCAGTATTGGCCCCATCGCTTATTCAGGTCGTGTATCAGCCATCCGGCCGGGAGACAAGTCCATCGTGGAGAGTCGCCGTTTTACCGATGCCTTCGACTTGGTATTCGGTGGGTGGTTCTTCGCCCATGTTGAGATAGATATCCCGAATCTGGCACATGAGATTGCTGACGACGAGTGCCTGGAATGACTCGGGGAACTCGAAATCGTCACGTTCGAACGTTAGTGCTGGGAGCGTGACGACATGCGAGTCAGCGTGTGCAGGTTCATCAACATCTCGCTTCGTTACCTGCGTTTCCCCATTCTTGTCCGTGTATTGAATGGTTGTTGCTGAGGACCCGATAAACTCATTATCATCTGAAATGTGGATGAGTTTTCGAATGCGGTCAACAGATTGGACATCGTCGTCGATACGCTCGCCCGTGTGGTCCCGAACGGCGTCGTAATACTCGCGAAAGTGTTCAGCAAATGTCTCCGTGGGCAGGGTACGCATAACTTCCATCGCTCGCTCTATCTCGCCCGGGAGCCAGGCCGGGTCTTCAATAATGTCTTCGTCCTCGAAGTGAGCGTGTGCTGCGTATTCAGCGCGTATGCGGACCTGCTGCATGATCCGCTCTTGTTCGTCCGTGCGCTCTGAAGCCTCAAGAGGGTATACGTCTTGTCCGTGGAATTCTACATCGCCGTTCCAGTCCAACTCGAGAAGATGTTCGTCACCGTTTTCATCGTATACTCTAACGCCGATTATGTCATCTTTTGTACCTATTATTTCAGTTTCCATAGTTATTTTTCCTCGTTATTGTTGAGCGAAAACTCATCCTTTCTAGCGCTTGTTTTAGCATCGCCAGTCGCTTTCTGAGTATCGTCGCCCCCGTAGGAGAAGCCAACCCAATCGCGGACACTGTCGGCGACATTGCTGGCGTCTTTCGGGACTTCGTTTGTGATGCCATCCAAGCTCTGGTAGTCTCTGTCGAGTTTATCGAGACCAATGGACTTGGCGACTCCGCTCCCGAAGCCGCCTGCGCCGCCGATGGCCGCAGCGGCGGCAATGGCGGGGAGGCCACCACTAGCCGTCCCAAGCATGAGACCTGCACCAGCAATCCCGCCTTTTGCGATTGACTTGAACGCACCTTTCTTGCCGCCGGCTTTGAGGTGGTCGCTGAAGTCTTTGTCGCCAATTTCGCCGATGCCTTCGCTCAGTGCATCGATGTCGTCGTTCTCGAAGGCTTGTTCGATAATTTCTTGTTGGACCTCCTCTGATTTCTGGCGGAACTCGTAGCTGCTCATCTCGTCGAGGTCATGTTTCTGTGCAAGGTCCTCATCCGTCCCGTGGCCCAGTTTATCCCTGATGTCCCGAACGGACTCCATCTGGTATGAGGAGTCGCTGACCGACGGCCCTGATGGCTGTGAGTCAGCACTGCCACCATCCGGAGCCACTGCTGAGGTGGCTGACAGCTCTTGAGCCGTGGTATCGGTCGCTGCTGAACCCGGCTGGCCGTCAGTAGAACAGGCAATATTGGATCAGACTATCAGTAGTCGCAGATGGATTCAACACACTACTGTTAGGTCTCGCCGATACCGTCGCCGTGGATATTGAGCTTGCCGACGCCCTGGATTTTGTACTCGTCTGGCGGTTCTTCACCCATGTGGAGGTAGATATCTCGGATCTGAGCGAGGAGGTGGGTCAGAACGAGCTTGTGGAACTCCTCTTGGTAGTCGAAGCCTTCGCCGATGTCTAGTGCGGGTATCACACAGAGGATGAGACTGTCGTCTAACTCTCGTGTCTGGCCGACAGTCCCATCGCTGCCGTCCGGTCGTTCATAGCTCAGCACAACATCAAGCACTTCATCGATACGGTTCTCCGGCGTGATGGTGAACGCTTTGTAGATACGCGCCGACTCGACAACGACGGACTCCCGAGGTTCAGAGGCGTATCCAGCGGGGTCGTCTAACGCCTCGTAGAAATCCCGGAACTCCCGGTGGAAATCATCGAGTTGGTACGCTTTCAGCGCTTCTATTCCCCGCTTGATATGGTCTGGGTCCCACATCGGCTCCAAGATGTCCGCCTCCGGAAACTCCTGCTGAGCAGCGTACTTCGCTCGTTCCTCGACTTGGGACATGATTCGCTGTTCTTCCTCGGTTCGATCTTCAGGTTCGTGGGGGTAGTCGTCTGTTCCATGGAAAGCTACCTCCCCATCCCAGGTGATCTCTATAGGGTGTCTGAAATTATTTTCATCATACACGCTGACACCAATGCTTTCCTCGTCATGTCCATCGTATTGTGTTTTCATGGTTGTTAATCGAATTTATAATCGTCCACACTGGACCCAGTTTTAGCACCACCAGAGTGGTCGCTGGACTGAACCCCACCGGTGGCGGCATCCCATCCAATTCTCACGTCACTGGCCCACATATCAGCTTTGGTGGTGACGGTGTCGACGGTGTCGGCAAAGCGAGTGCGGACATCGTCGGGCAGACGTTTGGAAATGCCGTCACCGTAGCGCTCGACAGATTTCTGTGTGGCCCAGCCTGCGGCGCCGCCCATGAGCGCGCCCGGAATGCCGCCAACCGCGCCGCCAATGAGCGCACCGACCTCTTTGCCGACGACAGATTTGAGCGCTTCGGCTGCGAGGCTCTGGCCAACGGAGCCGTCCTCGTGTTTACTGTTGAGTTCTACGTTGCACCGATACCATCGCCGACGATATTGAGTTTGCCGATACCTTCGACGCGATACTCTGCCGGTGGGTCTTCGCCCATGTTGAGGTAGATATCCCGAATTTGGGCCATCAGGTGTGACATAATCACATCAGTGAATTCTTCTTCATACTCGAACCCGTCAGCGAATTCCAGTTCCGGCATCGCGAAGATGAGTTCCTTGTTGGGGTACGACGGATTGGAGCCGATGCGGTGCTCACTACCATCGGTGAGTTTGTAGTCGATAACCACGTCTGATACGTCGAGTACTTCGCTATCATCGAAGTGGACGGCTAAGTTGACGATAATTGACTCTTGATTGACGGGACTATCGTCGATGTACTGCATCGGGTCTCTGAGCGCTTCGTAGTACTCTCGGAAATCTTCTAAGAATTGTTCCATGGGGTAGTTGCTGAATGCCTCGATACCAGCCTTGATGTGTTCTGGCCGCCACATCGGGCTCAGGATATCCGCCTCTGGGAACTCCTGTTGGGCTGCAAACCGTGCGCGGGCTTCGACCTGAGTCATTATTCGCTGCTCTTCCTCGGTTCGATTTTCTTTTTTAAATGGATACGAATTCTCGTCAAGTGTGTGCTTCTCAACATTTCCTGTCCATTCTACATTAACTATGTGACGAACATCTCGTTCGTCATACACTTCTACGCCGATGGCCTGATCATCGTGACCTAGTATGTCTATTCTCATTTTTATCAAATGATGTTTCCCTAATCAAACCGGTTACTGCTGTGCTTGCCTCCGTTCCCTGCAGCCCCTTGCGCCTCTTCGGCAGCCACTCTGGATTGAGCCATGCTTTCCTTGAAGTCTGAGTAGGCGTCAACGGTCAGGTCTGAGACAGCAGAGGCCGTGTTGGAAATGCCGTCCCGAAGGCCTTGCTTGTTCATTTGTTTTCCAGCGAAGGTGATTGTTCCGGCGAGATATCGTCCCGATCGTCGGCTCGGGCTAGATCACGAGCGTACTGCCGGCAGAGATCATCGTCAATGTGCTTGGGGTTGGTGATACCATGCTGGTCCCGACTCCATGCCGCGAACTTTCGCAGCACGCTTGCGACGTTTGTTCGGTAGCGCCCGGAGTCGATATCGACCAGTCGTTTCTCGATGGCTGTTTCGAGGGCGTCATCCCCGGGCGTAGCGTCGTACTCAGGCGGAAGACGATCCATGCTTCCCGTACAGCGGCGGTCCGGGTAAAACTGGTGGTGCTTACTGCGGTAATACAAACCTAAACCCAAAACCAGAATTTCGGTATTTCAGCACCCTCTATGCTGCTTAGAATAGATATACTGATATTGATAAAGTGTATATTGCTATACCGAATTTTCGTGTTTGAAAGTTCACAGTTTCGGAGGATAGGTCCGTTTTGGCGCAAATCTACGCTGACCCGCGGTTTTCTCGGCGGTCAGCGGTAGATATTGAACCGGTATGGACGAGATTATCGGATAGACCTGAGAAATTGCGTGAATTCTGGCGCTGCTGAATAGTGTCGCCACTCCCGAGCAGTGGACTCAGCGAGGGCTCAGCCGGTCAGTCGGGTGGAATCAACGCCGAGACGACGATCTCGACACATTCACCGGCAGTCAACACGGGCGGGTACTTCATTTCCCCATCGACATCCGCTTTCAGCAGGAAGTCGGCGAGCCGCCAGATATTGTACAAAAGTACCGCGAACACGAAATAGAACAACCGGACGCGGTAGTCCCTTGAGGAGGTGTTCGCCAGAAAATCACCTTTGATGCTCTTGTACTCATTTTCGATCTGCCACCGATGGCTATACCGCCGACAGAACTTCTCGGCTTCATCGGGGCCGACTCGGAGATTCGTCGCAAAGCCAGTCGTTCCTTGGCCACTTGTCGATGGGACGTACAGGAACCGCATCGGGTGTGACCCCGTCTCGACGTGAACAGACGCCGATTCGACGGCGACATCCTGATCGTCCGTGTCCATCCGCTCGATTACCTCGCGTTCGGAGTTGGTAATCCGCTTCGGGATGAGATAGTTAACCCCGAGGTTGGAGAGTGTCTGGAACACGTCCATCGAATCGAATTCGCGGTCACACAGGACAGTCTCAATTGGTACGTGTTCTTTCGCTCGCGTGACGAGTCGCCGGACGACACGGTGGACCTGATTCGATTGATTCTTGTCCCAGGCAGAGCTCTCGCGGATGGGTTCGACCGCCAAGACAAGCGGAATGTTCTCTCCAATAATTGACAGGGTCGCGAACTTGAATGCCCGTTCTTTCTCGCCGGGCAAGCCGCTGACCATTGGCATCTCCTCGATGTCGCCGTAGTAGGGGATCGTGGTGATGTCGATTGCTGCAGTCACCGGCCGGCGAAACGAGGCTTCCGATCCAATTGCTGAGAGCAGCCGGTCGCAGGCTTCGTCGAAGCCCTCGATGAGTGCGTCCGGTTCGAACTGTTTGACCGTCCGTAGGTGGGTATCTCCGTGTGGGCCATACTCCTCGCCACGTCGGAATTGAAACCGAGCGGCACCCTGCGCGGTGCCACAGCCGACCATCCCCATGAACGTCTGCAGCTCGAAGAACTGCGTATCCTCGTAGGAGGCGTTCTGCGCTCGACCAGAGTCGAATCCGTCGAAGCCGTAGTCCCGTGCGAGGCGTGTTGTTCGACGAATCTGCTCGTCCGAGAACTCACCGGCCCCAGACTCGTCTTCCTGACTTTCAGCTCCTGAGTCTGTCTCAGAGTCTGTAACCTCCTCTCTCGGGCGTACCGCGGGGACAGCAGGACCGTAGTCGTGGGTCTCTTTGACCACGTAGTGAGCAGCGACGGTCACGTACTCGCGGACGCCATCGTCGAAGCGGTTGCGCCACGTTCGCGAGAGCACCGCCTCGTCGGGAACATGATTCAGACCGAACGGCTTGGCCAGTTCCTGATACGTTTCGAGCGTTCGGTAGCTGTCGCCCGTCAGCTCCCGATAGATGAACAGCCGGAGCATCCCTTGAAACGAATCGGGTGCCGGGTGCCACTCCGGATAACCGTCTTCGAGATGCTCCGTGTAGATAGTAACCTCACTCACCGCGGCCCGAAGACACGCTCCATCTCGCAGCGTTTCTCTGAGCTCGATTCCGGTCTTGTAGGCGTCGGTCATCCAGCAGCCACGGTCAGAGAGCGGGTCAAGCGTATTGGCTGTCGTTTCCGAATCCATTGGTATCACACTTCCACAGGAGGTCTAACTAAACAATGCAGTTTTCATTAAAATGATAGGAATGTAAGTATAGGGTTTGCTTTTTCTAACCATGGGTTACTTCTCCCGTCGTTTTCTATCGAGAGTATGGCGTCTCTCGACGAGACCGACATCGAGATTCTGAAACTGCTCAGTCACGACGCCCGACGTTCGTACACTGACATCGCCAAAGAAGTAGATCTCTCGGATCCCGCTGTCGCCGACCGTATCGAACGGCTGCAAGACGCGGGAGTCATCAACCGCTTCACTGTGGACATCGACCGGACCCAGCTCGGCGCTGGGGCACAGATTTTCGTCCAAGTCGACCCGGGGGTTCCTTCGACACGCTCCGGTCGCGTCTCGACGAATCCGACGCGGTGGAGCACGTGATGGTGACCGCTGGCGGCGAGCTTTGGTTCAACGCGAGGGTCGACGTTCATAACGTCCACCCTTGGCTACGAGGTTTGCTGGAACCAGCAGACGACGCGGAGTACACTGTGACGCTCATCGACGAGATCGAGTGGCAACCGTCGCTCGACGGAACAGACTTCGCGCTCACCTGTGCAGAGTGTGGGAATACCGTCGACAGCGAGGGCGAGTCCGAGTGGCTCGAGGATCAAATGTATCACTTCTGCTGTTCGACCTGCCAGCGCCAATTCAAAGACCAATTGAACCGACTCAAGGAAGGCGTCTGAGCGGGTCGAAATCCAGTTCTTGACACCGCAAAAACATTTCTGAGGGAACTTGACAGAAAATAAACACTCCGCGACAGTCCACAGACGACGCCTTATGACTCGTTCGCTACAGTTCTATAGGTGTCAGGCCATCGGCGGGAGTTCGATCGAACTCCCGACACCAACCGACCGAAAGGCGTCGGGAAGCCGTTCTGAGAGTATCTTCTCAGCCTGGAAACCTGTGCAGTGAGTGCCGGCGAGCACGTCGAGTTTTCCCCCCAGCCAGTCCGCAAGCTCGTGAATCTCGTCTGCCCCACGGGCGACGAGGTGGGTGCCGCCGACGATGTAGCGAACGTCCAGACCGGTTACCGACTCGGCGTGTTCGATAGTGTTCCGGAGGCCAGCGTGACAGCACCCGAGCACCAGCGCCGCCCCGTCGGTTGTCTCGACGGCGACCGACTGATCGTCTGGCACCGAGTCCTCGACTAGACCGCCATCGGCCTCGCGTAGATGGACGGGATTGTCCGCGTGGGTACGGGGAATCTCACCGAGTGCGTACACGCCATCGCGTACCTCAACTGGGTCGCGATGTTCGACGATGTCGGCGCCTGTTTCGACTTCAGACCGAGCGTAGGGGATACCAATGTGGACCGGTTCTTCCAGAATGCTGCCGTCCGCCGGTTCCCGGATGTATCGCGCACTCCATACATCGGGATGACAGTAGACGGTGGGGCGCTCGGACGGGTCGAGGAAAGCCGCCAGCCCTTCGGTGTGGTCGTAGTGTGCGTGACTCAAGACGATGTCCTCAAACGCCGTGCCGGCGTCGAGGAGTCGAGCGTTCTCCAAGGCCGCCGAAGACTGGCCGGTATCGAACAGCACGTCGCCGACCGCCGCCGCAAACCCCCACTCGCCACGAAGACCCTTCGGTATTCCCGTCGCAACGGTGTTGTCCGCTAGAATTGTAACGTTCATACGTCTCGACTGGTGGATTCGGCACGGTACGTCGTACTGGGACGGAGACGATGCAGATTTCGGTCATCGGCCAATGCAACTCTCAAGCGGTGAGTCAACTTAGCGCTCACAGGGATTGGTAGGAACGGGTTTCTGATTGCGGTTTCCGATTGAAAATCGAAGTACAGAGAAGTTCAACATTGGATATTAAATCCATAACCTCCTGTGAAGGTCGTCAATCGACAGGGCGACCCGCAGAGTAGCAGGGAGTTGGCCGTTTTCCAGTCAATTACTTCTTCGCTCATTCGACAGATTCGCCGATAGAATCCGCTGTCAGGGTTTCCGACGGGTTGCAGAATGGAGTTTGCTTTTCAAGGTTCGATTTCGCTCTGTCTTTCTTTTTCTAGTGCAAACTCCATTAAGAACACCGTCCGAACGTTCAGGCACCCCAAATGACCAGACCAACCGGGCATAACACTGTCTCCACTTACCCACGGAGCAGAGGGGAGTGAGCCAAGCGGGTCCCATGTCACGGATCGAAATACGAGACCTACAGTATAGATATCGAGGAAGCCAAGAGTGGACGCTATCGGAAGTGAGCCTCGATATTCATGACTGTGAATTTGTCCTTTTGTTGGGCCCCTCAGGTTCCGGAAAGAGTACGCTCGCGAGATGTTTTAACGGCCTCATTCCACACTCCGTTCCCGGCGAACTTGAAGGAGGAATTGAAGTCTGTGGGCGCAAGGTCACCGAGACATCGCAGGCGGAACTCGCAAAACGGGTTGGTCTCGTCTTCCAGAATCCCAGCTTACAGTTCGTCACCTCGACGGTAGAAACCGAGATCGCCTTCGGACTCGAGAATATCTGCGTTCAGCCACCCGAAATTTCGGAGCGAATCGACGACGCACTCGATGCTGTCGGCCTTTCAGGGTTCGAGAGTCGCCGGATCGACACGCTTTCTGGTGGAGAGAAACAGCGGCTTGCGATTGCATGCCAGCTAGCTATGGAACCGGAGATTCTCGTATTAGACGAACCGACAGCGAATCTCGATCCACAGGGAACCGAAGCTGTTTACGAGCTGCTCGAAGAATTGGCTCGGAACGAATCTAGGACGATCGTCTTGATCGAGCACCGGTACGGATCGCTTATCAACGCCGTTGACCGGACGCTTGTCCTGGACGGGGACGGACGGATATTACTCGACGGGGCCCCGGAGACGGTCTTTGCGGAAAACCCGCGACAGCTCCTCGATGAAGGAGTCAGAATCCCTGCGGTTACACGACTCGCACTTGAGCTCCGGTCGGAGGGGGTCTGGCCCGATTCGACGTCGCTCCCTGTCACCGCTGATCAGGCAGCGGAAACCATTGCTGAGGTGCTAACCGAGCAGCGGTACGGACGGACGCGGTGCGATCCTCAATCGACTAATAACGGTGCCGAACCGGATGGGAATGTCGCCGGATCAGATATAGCCAAGCTCCCAGCGAACGAAGCCGAGGAGCCAGAGGCCTCCGACGCAGCCCCAGCCTCACCTGCACTCGAAATCTGTGGGCTAGACGCTCGGTATAGAACAGACGAGGCATCGAAACCAGTGCTGAAAGATATCGATCTTTCAGTCCCGGATGGCTCCTTTCTTGGCTTGGTCGGGCCCAACGGAGCGGGCAAATCGACGCTCGCGAAACACTGTGTCGGCGTCCGGTCCCCACCACCAGAGACGGTGTTCCTTGACGGCTGTGACGTGACGACACTTCCATCACGTGAAATCAGTCAGCACGTCGGATACGTGTTCCAGAACCCGGAGTATCAGTTTGTCACCGATAGCGTCCGGGAGGAGTTGGCGTACGGACTTCGACAGCTCGATTTCGACGCCGACGAGATCGAACGCCGGGTCGAAGATGCACTTGAGCAGTTCGACTTGACTGGCTACGCTGAGAAGAATCCGTTCACCCTCAGCCACGGCGAAAAACGCAGACTCAGCGTAGCGACGATGCTCGTGGTCGGCCAAGACATACTCATCATCGACGAGCCAACCTATGGACAGGATCGTGGGAATACTGACGCTCTGATGAAAACCTTGGCCGAGTTACACGGCTCCGGGCGGACAGTCATCGTGCTCACCCACGACATGCGGATTGTTGCAGAACACGCAGACACTGTTGCCGTACTGGTCGACGGCGAAATATGTTTCACTGGATCCCCATCTGCCCTGTTCAAGGATTCAGAGACAGTCGCTGCGGCACACCTCTCCAGACCGCCACTGGCCGAACTTGCTGACCGTATCCCCGGTTTCCAGGGGTCTAAAACGCTGGAGTGTTGCTACGAGTACTGTACCGGCAAGCATACAGAGGTGCTGGCCAGTGATCAGCAGGGCTCCGGTTTGGATCAGGGGGAAGGGCGGTGAATCCGATGCGGGTCGAACTGCACAACGAGGCAGATACCGCTGGAGTGCTCCAGCGCCTCAACCCTGTAAGCAAGCTCCTGGCTATCACACCGGCGATAGGGCTGCTGATGCTCGTCACTGATCCGTACACACCGCTGGCCTTCGTCGTGGTATGCGCTCCAATGACTGTGCTCCTGGGCCGCTTCTCCCCAATCAAATACCTCAGTGTGGCGGCCCCGCTCGTAGCGCTTGCGGCCAGTTTCGTGTTCGTCTATCCGTTCGTCGTCAGCAGCCCCGATGGGGCCTCATCTGCGGTGCTAGCGTCTTTTGGCCCACTCGTGGTTCGAGAAGCGGGCGTTCGAGTCGGGGCGGCCACAGGGCTGCGCATCCTCGCACTATCGGTCCTTTCCCTACTGTTCGTCCTGACAACGGATACGGAATCCTTCCTCCGCGCGCTGGTACAGAACCTCGGTCTCCCCTATCGGATCGGCTACAGCGCAATGGCTGTCTTTCGTTTCGCACCGATGATGCGGTCCGACGTGGAAACTGTCCGCGCTGCCCATACAGTCAGAGGCGCGCCGGACCCTGACGGACTTCGTGACCGTCTCCAACGGGCGAGTCGCTATGCGATACCCCTGTTCGTGAACGCGATCCGTCGCGCCGAGCGTACGGCTCTCGCGATGGATGCTCGGGCCTTCGGCGCCTACGCTGAGCGAACCCACTACCACAAACAATCGGTCACCGGGACGGACGTCGCGTTCGTCGTCCTCTTCTGGACGCTGTCGGTCGGAATCGTTGGGACATTATGGTATATCGGAGCGCTTGGAACTTTGGCTATTCTAAGATGAACGTTAGTATTTCGTCCAACGGTTACTGGTCCACAACCGCTTTCAGTCGAGATAGTCGTACATTTGCTTATTTTTAGGCAGGCCTAAAATTTAAACGGAGGCGGTTCGAAGCCGCGATAGATGTCAGCACTCACTAAGCAGTGGACGACACTCAGGAACTGGGAGACGAGAGACTTGCTGGTCGTCGCCGCATTGGGGATTGTCCCCGGTATAGCGCTACTGCCAGTCGTGTTCGCAGGGTTCACCATTCGGGCAGCACTGGGCCCGCTCGGGACGATTCTGAACGCCGGATTGTTTTACCTCCCCGGATTGATGTCGCTGTATATTGTTCGCAAACCCGGTGCGTCAATACTCAACGGTGTCTTCGTGGGACTCGTCTGGATCCCACTCACGCCGTTCGGCCTGGCAGTTACCATCCCGACAATCGTGGCCAGGATCGGTTCGGAGCTCCCCTTCCTCCTCACCGGATACCGTCGATACGACCGAGCCATGATGCTGATCAGTGGCGCGTCCGCAGGACTCCTCTCACTCGGCGCTATCTACATACCCTCCAGCTTCCAGAACCTGGCAGTACCGGTTCAGGGTGCGCTCATCGTTGGCCACGGTCTCAGTGGTGCGATTCTGAGTGGTCTCCTCGGAAAACTGCTATCTGACAAGCTCGCGGACACTGGCGTTCTCTCGGCATATCCAGTCGTCGACGACGTGGGTCTGGAGGCGTGACCGTAATGCCAGAAATAACTATTTTGGCCGATAACAGAGTCGCGAGCCCGTACCCGCGGGGATTACGTGGCGAGTGGGGATTTTCGGTCGCTATCGGAGACGTGCTTCTGGATACTGGTCAATCGGCTGCCGTCCACAATGCGAAATTGCTGGACGTGCCGGTTGAGGAGTTCGACTCGGTTGTCGTGAGCCACTCGCATTTCGACCACACGAGCGGGTTACTTGATGTATTGAACGTTATGGACCAGCCCAGCCTCTATTGCCATCCCGATGTCTGGGACCACCGCTATCTCGATCAAGAAGGACAGTTCGACGGCGCCCCATTGGGCATTCCGTACACGAAGTCGACCGTCGAAGCGAAGGCAGATATCGTCGAACATCGAGACCCTGTCGAGGTCACTGACGGCGTCCACGCACTCGGCCAAATTCCACGTTCCGATCAGGATTACGTGATCGGGAAAGTCGAGCGCGAAAAGGGTGATATTGACGATCCAATCGTGGACGATCAGTCAGTGGTCGTCGAGACTGACGACGGATTGGCACTGGTGCTGGGCTGCTGTCACGCCGGGTTGCGGAACACGGTCAAGCACGCGGAGTCGGTCTGTAACGGGGACGTCCGATACATAATCGGTGGCACACACCTCATCGCCGTGGATTCCGAGGAAATTCACACGATAGCTGACTGGCTGGCGGGGAAACTCGATTTACTCGTCAGTGCCCACTGTACAGGAACAGCAGCGATGGGGATTCTCAATGAACGCCTTCCAGAGATCTTCGAACCAGCAGGCGTCGGCAGTACAATAAAACTCGAAGGAGTCTGACTACTAATAGATACGATATCCTCATTGGTGAAACTAAGGTACACATCAAAATCATCCTCCGAGGTTGTGTCTTTCAAATAGGAATCAACGCGATAGATGCTCTATAGTCCGAAAAGCCCTTTAGTTCAGCTCGTTCCGAAACGAAATTCTGTATAGATATGCAACAGACTTGCCCCGTCACTCACTCTTCAAATGTCTGACTGAGATTTATATACCATTGACCTATAGGATATATCTATATGGTACACCTACAGGGTGGTGGCGATGTCTGAAACATTGCGTGCAGCACTGTACCTCGACAAAGGTGGTACCGGAAAGACAACAAGCGCCGTCCATCTAGGCACTGCACTCAATGAACTTGGTCACAGTGTGCTCGTTGTGGACTTAGCTGGGAAACAAGGAGACTGCGCCGATGCACTCGGTATTCTCGAAGAAGTCCACACTGACATTGGGAATGAGGATGACTTCCCAAACATCGCGACAACGATGGGGAGCCGGTGGCGCGACGTAGCAGATATGGTAGGTGATAAGGAAGCAGTTGACCGTCTAGTCTACCAGACTAACGCCGGTATCGACCTTATTCCGGCACATCCAGATCTTGACGGACTTGATGCTGACTTGGGTAATATTGATGACGTGGACGAGCGGTACAACCGACTCCGGACGTTCCTAGACGAATTTGTAGATCCACTTGAGCGATGGGATGTGGTACTGCTGGATATGCCGGGGCTCGCTAACAATATCACCTATAATGGCCTTTGGGCGGCTCAAAATGTTGTGGCACCAGTTAGTATGGGTAGCTTCGAGCTGAAGCAAGCGCGCTCGCTTGAAAATGATCTCGAACAGATTCGCTCGAACTATGGACAAGACGTACAATTAAGAATGATTATTCCAAATCTGTTCGACAGACGGACTACGCTCCATGCCGACCTGCTGGAACGGTTCGAGAAAGAGTTCGCGGATCTTGTGGCTCCAGAATTTGTCGTTGACTCACAACAGATTCGGACCGTCACTGAAGCGGGTCAAACGTTGTTTGATCTCGATGAAGATAGCCTCCTAAAGACTGGGAAAGACGCGCGTGATGCATTCCTCACAAACGCCGAAGAGCTGTACTACCGACTTGGAGAAAAACAATGACTGATGACGACATTGACGAGAGATTAGGTGAACTGCGCGAGGAGGAGTCAACCGGTAATCGCTTGGATCGAGATGATCCACAGGAGCAGAGTTCTTTCGTTGATATTCTTGTTGGCGCGCTTGACTCAGCTGAAGATGGAGACTTATCTGAGACGGTCACTGCATATGACCCGACGCTCGCTGCCGTCCTGCAAGCACTTGATGAGAGTGACCAAATGGAGGATGTCTTTGATCAGTTGCGCGAGGCGTATGATGGAGAGTCTGGTCTAACAGACGAGAGCCGAAGTGCCATTATCAGGCTAGCCGTGCGTGTCGGTCTTCAAGAGGGCACCGACAGCGTCATGTATGACCTCAGAGAGGCTGTTGAAGAGCGTCAAACAACCACGATTTGATTCATAGCCTGTAGCTGTAGCCTATAGGTATAGCCTACATTCTAGAACGTTACTATGCAGATAGCTCATCAATCGGAGCCAAGTACTCGTCTTCCCATTCCCGATGGGCTTGAAGATCTCGCACACCACGCCTCGTCAACTGATATTCGTTCTCTCGTCCGTTCTTAGCCTTCTTTTTGATAAGTCCCTTTTCGACCAGATCATCCAGCTGTGGATAGACACGTCCTACTGTGATTTCCTCAGAGTAGTACTCCTGCAGTTCTGCGGTCAATTCTGTCCCCATCGGACTGTCCATACCTGCGATAACGACCATCATGTCGCGCTTGAAGCTATTCACATCGTACATCCTGTCAAGCCAAATGCCACCTGCGAGAGTCATAATCTTATCCGTTCGTACTTAGCGTAATTCCACTTAATGCCCTTTTCAAACACTGTACTGCTACTTCACCTTATCTACAATGTTCATTTTATGCACCCCTCTTGCGTGGAGGCTCCAAACGATGTCCAATCCAACAGACGACGCATTGCTGACCGAACTCGCAACCCATCAGAATCGAAAGCTCATGCTCTGGCAGCTTGCAGCAGACGGGCGCACGTTCTGCGGCATCCAGTTCATCGTCCAGGAGCGCGACCTGCAGGCCGCACCCGTCGACGAACAAGTCCAAGCCTTCGCCGACGACATGCTCTTGGACGGTGAGATCCGCCCAGAGTACGATTCGATGGCTGACTGGGACGCTCTAGAAGCGAACCACGATGACACTGCCGACCAGTACCTCTCGACCTGACGCCGCCTCAGAGCGATTTTGTGCTGCCTCACTGGCTGGAGGCTTTCCAGTATGTTGCCTACAGCCAAACCACCGTTCGATCCGATCTTCGTCGAGGAACCGCCACTCAGTCCAAACTACGAACAGACGATCATCGACAACGTCGGCTTGCCATTCTACACCGACGTTGACCGTCCAGACGAAGCGCCTGCTGACGAGCGTGAGCGAACCATCGACCTCGCGGAACGCATCCTGCGTGCCGGCGGCGTCCGTACTGGCTTCAGTCATCACGAGGAAGTCAGGACCTCAATGGAATCGTGGGCTCCCGATGCCGATGAAGATCGCGACGCTGACCCCGGCCACTGGCGGTCGTCAGTTCTCTTGATGTCCCCACAGGAGATGAACTTCGGCCAGCTAAACGGCGAGCCCGAGGAAAAGCACAAGAAAGCCAAGACAGTGCTTGCCTGGGCTGCGGACTGTATCGACACCGACGTCCTCCAAGATATTGAGCAGTCTCA
This sequence comes from Haloarcula sp. CBA1127, assembly GCF_001485575.1. Classification (NCBI taxonomy): domain Archaea; kingdom Methanobacteriati; phylum Methanobacteriota; class Halobacteria; order Halobacteriales; family Haloarculaceae; genus Haloarcula; species Haloarcula sp. CBA1127. The sequence continues at coordinate 74,448 of NZ_BCNB01000005.1, read as the reverse complement.
AGCCGATGATATCAAGCAAGCGTGGCGGGACGCAGCAGAGGCCGAACTGACACAGCGTGAGATCGAGCAGTTTGCTGAGGACCCGCCGGAGGAACTCGATGGGTGGATGAAACTTGACGCCGACCACGACGCTGTCAGGGTGGCCTACATCGCTGACAATCACGGAACACCGTCGGTCGCAGCCGTCTTTGAGGGCGCTGACAGCGAGTTGAAGACGCTTGAGTTCACGCTGGAGGAATGGAAAGAGAACGATGGCAATCCTCGCGAGGCGAGGCCAAATCGGTACTGTGTGACGACTGACGGCGACGGGGCCTATGCCCGTCTCCGGTCCCATCTGCTGACTTTCGAGGTTGAGCCGATGGAACGACTCGAAGTGTAGGTTGCTCCAGCGGTCAGTACAGAAAGTGTATCGATAACCTCAATTAAAAATAAATATTAGGCCTCACTGATTTTCTTTTTCCACATTTGAGCTTCTTCAACGACCTCACTAGCTAACTCCTCCGGCTGTGGGACATCAAGTTTCTGGAAACCCTCAGTCAGCGGTTTAACGCTTTCTTCGGCAGCTAGCTCTCGTAGTCCGCCATCAGTCAGATCTGACTTGACAACTTCACTGTGGTTACGAATAACATCCACGGTGTCTTTGCTCAGACTATCAGGGAGGAAAAAAACAAGTCGACCCGATTTTACTTCTTCCAGCATGTTCACACGCTCCTCTGCCAACGCTTCATAGAAATCTTCCTCGGTAAACCCGTCGTCATATTCAATGAGATTCTCGGCGAATTTTCCAAGCTTCGTTGCCTCCTTTGTGATAGAGAAGATGGAACTCACATCCATCAAACCCATCATCAAAACGTTTGCTTGGAACTCCTCATCACCATAATAGTCGTAAATATTCTCAAGGAACCACTGCTTCAGTTCGTTACGAGTCGCATCTTCAAGACCTTCTTCAGCGACGACACTCGGTGGCAGCATCCAAGTAAATGAGGAAATTGTGTCTCCACCGTACTCCTCCATTGTGCGGTACCTGAGGAACTTATTTTGATTATTTTCGTTCTCAGTTTGGTAGTAGTCGTGGTCTTCTGGGGCCTCTTGGTCACGGAATACGAGAAGTGCAATCTGGCTTGATTCAGTCTGATTATCGATGAGCTTTGCCAAATCCACATCACGGTCCTCGAGGATACGAATCATCCGCTGATACTCACGGAGATCCGCCTGTGCTTCATCTCGTTCATCACGTGCTTCACGCTCCTCTTCAACCGCTTTCGCAGCCCTTCCGAATTCTTCATTGTCGCGTTCCCGCTGCTCAGTTTGATAACTAAGATATGTACTGGCACTTCCCGTCGAGAGACTAAATGCTACGCCAATGAACGAAATCGTACGGGAAAATGGGAATGGGAGAAGATACGTAAACCCGAACACGGCTATGGTGAAGACACCACCGATAAGCGCAGCTTTAATTCCGTGTACTCTAATTTTATCCTCAATAGCTTGTCGATTCAGCCCCATCTGTTATTAGTCATACAATCAATACACTTAGTAATTACCAGTATCATTTTTCCCTCTATGTTGCGCGATTTCACCATCAGCTATGACCGATATGCGCCCTGTATCTTGTACGACTCGGAGTAATTATAATATATTTTACAATAAATATAGCGGTAGCTACGTAGTGCCACTGAACGGTGGCTGTGCTCAGTCGGGTTGAAACTATGTGACTTCGAAAGCATCGACTTCTCACACAAGCCGTGAATCGGTCAGTACAGAGGGTGAGTCTGCCGTGACGCAATAGGCCACTTTGAGCCCTCAGTCCTATGAATACAGTTTTTACACTCGTATCGCTCTCCTCGCCAGAACCATTTTGTAAGCCGACGACGACGTGCGACTGATGGGCCGGCCAAGTGACCTGACTCCACAAGATATTGACTTCTACTACGTCCACCGCGTACAGGATGTCTGGGCGGCTGTTCACGCCTGTGAGCGGGTTCATGAGGATGGAGAAAATCGCTTCGAGTCCGTCTGTGGCCTCGCCTCAGGGAACGTGCCGACTATCACCTCGGAAGACATATATGACTCGGTCGAGGAAGCGTTACGTTCGGACACAAATCCGTGTGCCCTCTGTCACGAGACCGGAGCTTTTGCTCCGGACAGCAATAGATGAGCTAGCGGCACATCATCAGCCGCACATACCGCATCAAGTGGTCTGTGCTTGAAAGGCACACTATGCATGATACGCAGGTCTACCTTGCAGCTGGTTCACTCGCTTTCACAGGTGAAGAGACTATATTCAACGATTGGTATCACAGGCATGGGACCCATTTTTTCGCCCCGGTCAGGTGAGGGGCGTTTCAGTGAGAGCGCCCCTGACTATACCATGGCATCGAAGACCACCAAAAGCGGTCAGAACGGAGAACAGCACCCAGAAACCAAATCCACCGAAGCGCAGTTTCCAGAACTCACAGTCCAAGCCGAAGGTACTGCAAACCGACTTCGGCGCGTCGACGAAACTTCGAAAGCCGACTGTCTCGAAACAGCCCCGGTTGAGCTAGCTGTCGAGTACGAGATCGACTCCATCGACGAGTGGCGGGATCTCATCGACCCGGACTACGTCAAACACGGACAGACCGTTGAGAAGGGCACGATCATCGACGACTTGCTCGACAGACTTGAAGGACACTACCGCCGGCAGTCGTCCTCAAGGTTTCAAGCCTCGGACTGGAATCTCACGGTGACCGGCTCGGCGACCGCCTGGCGACGTATCTTCATGGAGTTTTCCCAGATGCGTGGTTCAGATTCCGACCGTGCCGACAAGGCTGCCCTTCGTCTCAAACAGTTGCTCGCCGCAGACCTCGCAGACACAGGCGCAGCACTAGCTGCCCTCGAACTCATCAACCAGTACGATCTGGACACCTCAACAGACACGTTCATGGCAGAAGTGACGGACAGCACGGGGCGACGAGTAGCCAACTCGTCCTGTCTTGGTCTCGGCTCTTACCAAAGACAGCGAAACACTGGTATCTGTCTCGGGGTTGGTAGATCGGGCTGTGCAAGATGCACAGCGCAAGTCGGTCACCAGTTTCCAACTGAAAGACTTTGACGAGTCACCACACATACAGAAGAACTACGTAACAAGCGGAGTGAGAGCGAAAAGATGGCTGAAAGCGTACGGAGTCGATTAACGAATTCGTGGCTATATATTCCGATGAGCGTCGTCGTTTGGATATTGCTGTGGGTTTCGATAGATGCGCTTCTCGGGGACGGTAGTGTGATTTCTGCTGCGATTCCGGGGGCAGCAGGGGGGTTGGCTTTCGGAGTCTTCACCTATTATTTCAAAAATCGCGACAACGACTAGCTTAGTCCTCTGGTCTGTTCATATCGGCTCCGTTGCTGCCGGCTCCTGTTCCAGTTCTCCATTTCATCACCAGTGACCGGATATAAAGCGCCTCAGCGTGCTGACTACACCCTCTACATCTTGCACGGCAACCAGTGACAACATCATCAGGTCGACAGCTGTTTCACTGGATCAGGCAAGACTCTCGCTCTCTGTCGGTTTGTGCTTCCCTCGGGGCTGGAGTTTAAATACCATGACGAACGCAACCAAGCGTGTGACTGACCGAAATCCTGAGTACGACCCTGCTGATATCCGCGGTGCAGCAAGTTCCGACCCTGAAACGAGGGGGAACGGACGAGAACGGGTCCTCGAATCCACCAAGTATCCCGACCGTACAGAGGATGATACTCGCATCTGTCGGACCTGTGGACAGGATATTCCCCGTGGTGAACGCCAGTGTCCGTTCTGCGCTCAAACCGGCATCTCAGAGATTCCTTCAGACGATCAGGATAGCAGCCCACTCGGGGAGTGGACGTTCGGTCGGGTCGTGCTCGCGCTCGTCGAGGCAAACACTACCTTCCACGCACGAGCCCTCGGCGCTGCGGCCTTTTCGGTGTCCGATAGTATCGCGAGCGGCGAGGACACCTCTCACGGAACGGTGAAGTGCCGTGCAGCGTTCGGGACCGAGCCAGCCACCAATCTCACCAAGGGGTGGCCCAAGCTTCCGACCGAAACCACGCTCGACGAGGAACCCGGACAGGCGCTCTTGGAGACAGCCGATGAACAGACTGATTGGGACGGGGACGACGTCCAGCCACGGATCTATCTTGAGGACGGGTCACCAGTCACCGACCGCTCGGAGTTCCAGCAGCTCACGGATGAGTTCCGCCAGGACGACGGCACGTACTGGCTTGTTCCCGGTGTCGTACAGCGCCATCAGGCAAGAGCCGAACCGGAGATAGTCGGAATCGGGTTCTACTGTCGCCAGTGTGGCGCCGTGACAGGACACGAATCTCACGGGCTCGATGGCTTCGAGTGCCACTCACATCTTGACCGGCTAATCTGGACCTGCAGGGAGTGTGGACAGCACCGCCACGAGCCCGAGCAGGAGGATGACACGGAGGACATCACGGGCTATGAGCATCTTCCCGACGGCGTCTCTCCCGAAGATATCCACGGCGACGAGCCAGACTTCCGGGAACAAGAGTTTCAGGACCAGATCAGTGCCTATCGCGAGCGGAATGGCTTCTTCCCGTGGGAACGGTAATCCCCACTGTTGAGATTGTAGTCAGTCTGACAATAAGTGAGCCAAAACGACACTCATCCCATCCTCAGTCCGGGGCACTGTATTCTCCAGCAGATGCTCATCGCTTTCGTCGACGTCGAGGACACCGGTTTCGACGATACGGGGACCGTCTTCCCGCTCACCGGAGAGGGTCAGGCACAACTGGCCGTCAACTTTGCCGCCAACGACCGAGATTGAGTCGACTGCGTCGGGAAACGAAACGGTTGTCCAGCCATCGGGTTTCCGAACCCGGAACTCGGTCATTACCCATCTTATCTTGGCGAAAGACATCAGCGCTCTGGCTGCCTGCAAGCGATTTTGTGTCTCCTTGTAGCCGGAGGAGATCATGAGTACTACAGAGCCTTCGTTCGAGAAGTATGGATTCGGCCGCGGTGACCGCGTCCGAGTCGACTGGACAGACGGCAGCAGCCCACTCGATGAGGTCATTGGCACCGTCTCTGGTATCTCACGCTCCGGCGGCGACGTGATCGTTGCTGTCGAGGTTGACGACGACCAGTATCCCGAGAACTCGATCTACGGCGGCACCCACGATGCTGCTCCCGAATGGGTCGAGCCGCTAGAGCAGTCCTAGTCTGATGGGGGAGACTCGCCCCTCGTTTTGTGAGCCCCAATTGGGTGAGGGGTTCCCATCATGAACACTGAACAGCAGTCCGTCGACGAACAGATAATACGGCGGTAATCGGCAGACAGTGTCACCAGCACATTTTTTCGACCGCCACTGCAGGTGATGAGCATTTTCTGGCGTGACTGATTGGCTAGTTTTCGTGACTCATTCAGAGGCACATGTGGCGCAACATGTATGGCCTACGCGGCGGTATAATTGAGTATGGCAACAGACGACGCTCCTGAAGAGACCAAAGTTAGTGACCGAGGAATGGTTACCATTCCGGCATCGCTACGCCGTCGGCTCGATATAGAGCCGGGTGATAAGCTCCGCTGGGACACTGACGATGATGGGACGCTCGTCGTCGAGGTTGTCAAGCAACACTACGGTGCCTTCGATGATTTTGAGCCCGTCTCGATGGGTGGCGACGGCAAAGAAACGCATGACATCGCTGGTCATGAGGACAAGTCTGGCTTTACGGGAGATAACTGATGGCAGTTGCAGCTGTGGATACAGGTGTCCTCATAGGGATGGCAGATGCCGATGATCAGCACCACGGTACCGCCATGGAGATCGTTCGTGGGATGGATCACGGTGAACTACCGACAGGACATGTAACAAACTACGTCGCCCTTGAAACACTCAATTGGATACACAATCGAAAGCACCAGCAGACGGCTGTCGAGACGTACGAGCGGCTCAACCGGTCTGCGGGGTTTGAGATCCTCCACGCAGCACAGAAGGATTTTACCAACGCCCTCGGGCTGTTTGAAACGTACGACCGACTCTCCCTCGGTGACGCAACTATTGTCGCGTACATGCAGCGAGAAGGGATTGAATATCTGTATTCGTTCGATGATGACTTTGACGCGGTCAATGATATAGCGCGGCTAGAGACGCCGAACAATCCATTCTAATGAAGCAATCGCCAGAGCTTGCTGGACTTTTGCCGTCACACCCGTTGTGAGGGCTGGAATCGCTGTGGTTGCTCCGTTCGTGTTACGATTACTCACTACACGCCTGACAACAGGGGGTCGCTCCCGGTTCCTGCAGCTAGCAGACAGCGGCGTCGGCAGTGGCAGGGCACGTGCCACCGCGTCCAGCAGCGTCGGTTCAGTGCCGACTCACGTCGTAGTCGGTGCGTGTCACAGGGTTAGGGTGCGGACTCCACCACAACGGGTGTGACGCCACCCGTCGTGGCTTTGTGGTCGCTATGCTCCAGCAAATCGAGGCCGATATAGCGTTTCTCAAGCAAGCCTTCGGCGGTCTCCATATCCATTGCGAGGATCTCTGTCTGTGTCTGGTCCCGGCCGACCTGTCGAATCTTCTCGACGATATCGTCGCCGCCGATCTCGACTAACTTCTCCCAGACACGCTTGATTGTCTGGCGATGTGGTTCCTTCCCGAGTTCGGCGGTCAGGGCTGTTTGCAGGTCAGCTTTGGTCATGAACACGCCGCTACCGTCGGTTCGCTTCGTGGCAAACTCCGGCCAGCGCTTGGCAACGGTGATCGCGCGGTAGGTGTTCTGGCGATTCGACCGCTCGACGAACATTGTCTTGACCTTTGATTGGCGGCAGTTCGCGAAGAAATCCAGCGGCGAGCTACTGGGTTCGATCCCTTCGGGTAGCTGCTCGGCGTCTTCCTGGTGGTCGGTCTCGGCGTCGAGTTGCTGGGCTTTGGCGATAGCACTCTTGGCAACGTCGTGAGTCGTCTCCTGCTGGGTTTCGAGGTCTTCGAGACGCTGTTCGTTCGTGGCGGCGTCGCCGACCGCGGTGGTGGCAACGTCATGGGTCTGTTCAAGTTCGTCCTCTAGTTCGGTGACGCGTTTCTGGAGGTCATCGATGGTTGCGACCAATAGCTCAAGAACACTCGAAACAGGGGGTGACACTTCGTCGTCGAGTTGGGCGAAGAGGGACTGTAGTTCATCGGTATCCGTGTCATCTTGTCCGAGGTCCATGTCGAGTGCATCGGCGAGCGCTTGATCGGTGGCTGTACTCTCGGTGCCGTCGTCGGCGGTTGGGTGTCGTGGCATCGTGACCACAGGACCCGTGCCCGGAATCGAACCGAGCGGGGCTGACCACAGCACGGGCTCTTGGTGACGTGGCTGGCGCTCTCTGGACGTGGCAGTTGGCTCGTGGCAACCCCGCTCCGGCTAGTGAATTTGTGTCGTGGCACCGCGCTGGCGGTGACTAGCGATATGGATGGACTGTCGCCGTCCGGGCCAGCGTGGCACTGGGTTCACCGGTACCGGGACACGCCCACTGGTGGGAGGGCTGCAGTCGTGGTCGACGCTGGAGTGAGTGCTATGGCCGGTCATTCTTTGAGCACCGCCCGGCGCTCGATAGCAACTTCGTGGGTTCGGTCGCCGACCACGTGGGGGAGTCGCCGCTGGGTCGTGTCTGGGGGCGCTGTATCGGTCGCAAGTGCCGACGAAGGGTCAGCATGGGCCATCAGTTCTCACCTCCTGCGAAAGGGTGAGGACGGCTGCTGTCGCGTTCAACCAGTGCGTAGTCTGTGTGTGGGACCGTGAACGGCATGCGGTCATCAGTCCGACCAAGTGTCTGAGCCACCTGTCGACGTGTGGCTGTGTCCGGATCGGACGCTTGCAGCCGTCGGAGCGGCTCTGTTGGGAGGTCCGCCAGCAACACGCCTGTGATGTGATCGTCGTAGAGGTGACAGGCCAGTAGCAGTGGGTCACTGTCGATGGTCGTGACTGCGACAATCTCGCCGACGGTCGGCCGGGGAGTCATCGGCCCGCCTCCTGGGAGCAAAATGGAGGGCATTCGGCCCTCACCAGATTGACCGACTGTAACCCTGAATCACAAACGTTTTTGATACCGGTTTTATACTGGTCGGTTAGGTTCCGGCCCTCGGTCAATCGCTCTCCAATCCACCCCCAATTCATCGATTGGCTTGGGGCTGGGGACCTGTTGTCGTGGATGTTGTCAGGGGCACCCAATAGGGTCTGCCGCCGGGTTCGGCGGTGGCCCACTCCACGGATCAAACTGTAAGAGGCGCCCTGATAGCAACGATTATGTACAAAGTGTCTATTTATTATGCTAGGGTACCAGTCGGTAATCACCTGCCCAGTGACCGTGTGCCTCTGACAGCATCGACCGACTGTGTCCCGGTATTCCGCCGCTTTTCCATGCTGCTGCGCTAACTGCAGAGACATTACTGCGCACCCCCTTCAACGACGAGTCGTGGCAGGTCACACAGGTTTGGAAGTGTGTCGGCCTGACGTCGAACGAGGTGTCTGCCAGCGTCGGTCAACAGATCCACATTCGTCCGGGCGTCGAGTTCGTCGCGGTTGATCAGGTCCTGTTCAGCGATTGTGCCGAGATTCTGGTAGAGTCGGCTGTGGTTGATCGGCTCGGCGTAACGCTCGTCGAGGTACGCTTTCAGTACGAGACCGTAGGGATCGTTCTCGAGGGCGGCGATGGCTTCCAGCAGGTCGCGCTGGAAGCCCAACAGGGCGTGGTAGGTCGTCATTGGTGGCCTCCGGTGGGATGCATCTGGCTCAAACTGGGACAAGACATGGAAAGGGTCTGGGACGCGCGCGAACGGAAGATGAATGGAAGTGGGCGAAAGTACCGCAGTCTGGTGGTTTCCGAATGACCGGAAATCGAGGCTGGCGAGCGATGCGACTCTTCGTGGGTGAGCATCCGTGTGGTCATGGGTTCGATGCGACGCTGCCTCGAAGCCTCCGCTTCGGTCAGCGGCGTATATGATAACCAAGGCAGTTGGGCCCACTTATAGGTTGTGTAGACACAATGGTTTTAGAACAAATATCCCTTTTACCGAGGAGAGACACAGATAGGATGTGACCAACCGTCGTGGGCCAGACCCGACTGTCTCTGATGAAGAGCTGCTTAGATCCATGCATATGGCCTACAAACCAGCTCTCGGGACGACGGAGATAGCAGATATGGTTGGGATCAGCCAACAGGCGGCGTCAAAAAGACTCAGTCGATTAGAGGAAGAGAGACTGATTGAATCGGATAAAATTGGAAATGCTAGGGCATGGTGGCTCACTGACAACGGGCGTCGCTATCTGGATTCGTCCGAAAATGAGCCATCGAGCCAATAAATAAACGGCCCGCCACCAATCCGTGAACGGTTGATCTTATTCTGTTCGTCAAGTCTCTCCAGCCGCTGACGCACTCGCCAGTTGGATAAATCGACCAATTCAGCAACTTCTCCAGCTGTTGCGAATGGTCTGTTAGTTCGATCGATCGCCTCGATTAGCTCGGTATCACTGACCGTTGGTTCCGGACCTTTCGTAGACATAGGTGTCTAACCGACTATTGTTGTATCAGAACAATAGTTTTATTGGTGTGTCGCCACAACAGATTAGATAGGAACACACGCACCGCTGGTCGATTTCTTTCGAAATCGCCCCGGTGTTGGAGCACCGAGGCGCGTGGTTCCCACAAGAACCAATGGCAACTACGCAATCCACAAGAACGTACCGCACGCGAACTACTCACCCAGGGCCGTCCGCTCTTTCTCGGCGTTGATGCCGAGGGTGCAGCCCACTACTGGGACAGCTATGAATTTGCCGTGGCCGTTGTCTCGGTCGATGGTGACGCTGAGAAAGTGGAATTGTCGGAGATGCCCTCCGAGACGGTTTCACAGTGGTGCGAATATAATCGTGGCGAACGAGGGTGGAATATCGGGCCGCACGTCGGTGGGTCGCTGGTTGGGGATCTTGTCCGAGGTGTTGAGGCGTGAGGTGTACCGTGGAAGAACGGCGGCGGGTTCGGCGTGCTGCTCAGGCGATTCGTGAGGAAGTAGCGACTGAGTCGGTTGATGTGCTTTCGCCAAGCGCGAGTCAGTATGGTGAGTGGACGCTTGATGCCGTGCTCAAGGATGTTGAGGGTGTGCCGCCGGAGGTACTTCGGGAGTTGGCGTTGGCTGAGTTGACGTTACAGCCGACGCCGTCGCAGGCCGGGTATCAGCACGTAGCGGCGACGGTATAGGCGAGTAGGGCGCTAACCAACGCAATTGGGTGCAGTCTTGAGTGTTGGTTAGCTAACCCAGTTCCGCTTCCCGACAGTTGTTTGTTGCTTGGATTCTCTCCCGAAATGATTGATCGGTAAGCGTGCGCACGGAACGGAGGATTTCAACGAAGCGGCTTTATCATTGTTTTTGAACGAAGCGTTAAAACAGATCACGACCAAGACCATATTGAGGGGCCACGTAAGCTAGGCAGAGAGGACGCTGGAGGCACTACCGAAAATACGACGGCCAATTAAATGCCAGAGTACAAGAACCAACACTACGTCCCACAGCATTTCCTCCGTGGATGGGCCGAAGACGAGAAAGTCAGCGTCTACCACATCGAGGAGGGAGCAATTCAGGTATAGTTGGGACTCAATGCGAAGCGTCCGCAGGAGATTCGGAGGCTGGCTGCATTACGACATACAACACCGATAGGGTGCTCATTACGAGTCCGAGCGTTATGCCGTTTGTTCCCATCACTATACTGCAGATTCCAGTGGTTATTGTTCCTACCATAATTTCTTTCAGAGACTCCGTTAGTTTGCTAGCGATACCTTTGACCCAGCCATTCCTCCCACGGTGAAGCCCCCGGGTGGATTTGAACCACCGAAGCCTAGCAAGACTGGGGTTGGGCACGCACGGTAGTACTTGGAATCGTCTTCTCTTTCGCGTTAATATGTACGTTTTTATATTTTAAATATATTTCGCAAAATATATTTTTGAATCCCATCTGTAGTGTAGTATGTCGGTTGGTCGTTTATCGACCGACGCTCCGCCCGTACTCCATCGAGGCATCGCTATTGATCACACAGCATGTGTGTCCAAGTATACACGCAGAAGCGGATGCCTATTCGAGTATCTGATCTGTAGATTCAGGGAGTCCTTTGATTTGGCCCTCTTCTCTCCACAGAATCTCGATACCCCTTGACTGTAAGAAGTCGAAATATCCAGAGAACTGATCTGACGGAGTTTCGCTGAACACAATGGACAGAATCAATTCTCTATCTCCTAATCCCCTATTCTGTACGTCTCGATAACCGTTCTCCAGAACTTGGCCGAGTGCCTTCCGTATCTGCTTCCGTTCATTTGAGTCACTGACCGATTTGACTTCGATGACTAGAGCTTTTGAATCAGCCAGCGCCAATAGATCTGTTTCATCGGTTTCGTGGCACTCCCATTGAACTGCTTCTAACGTATCACGCAGTTCCGCAACAGTGTCCTCATGCTCATTGGTAGCTGCAGCTTGAGATTCTTTGTTTGACGTGTAAGAGATCTCTTCTTCTGACTCTGGTACCTCGCGGTTTATCGGATTGACGTCGCGTAGTTCTCCTGGAGCGAGATCGTCGTCAGATCCACTCGTCCTCGAAGCAGTTGTCGAGGCGTCATCCTGGATTAGTTTGAGATAGAAGTCGTATTCTCGTTTGTCTTTATTCGGCCGATAGTTGTGGTCGTAGTTGACGACTCGGACACGGCCGTGGTAGAAGTGTTTGACTGGATTCTCTGAGACCTTCTCAAAAAGAAAGATCGGCCAGTCGTGATCTTGACTCTCCGCAAGAAGTCCATTCCCTCGATTTAGTACCTGATCTCCAGCAGGATTACTGAAATCTTTCTCACCGACGTATCGCATTGGATCAGCATCCAAATCGTCTCCGTACTCGCTCTCTTCCTTGGAAAATAGTCTAATAAACCGGTTATCATTGTCGTCGTAGAGTGTTTCAATTCCCCTACCGGCGCGGCTTTTATCGAAGATGTCCCGAAGCTCAGAAGCTGTATAGGTTGTCCCAGGTTCCAATTCAACAGAGCTGATAATAGCCATGTGTCGGAATACGGATACAGAATAAATAATACCCGACCCTGTCCGGTTTCAACAATTTATCAGACGCTAAGTGAGTTTGTTTACTTACCAGTCCGTCAGTATCTTATAATACCAATCAAATAACAATATATGGCAGATGAAACAGTTGACCTTCCTGCTAACTCGGAACTGAAAGAACTCGCACACCATGTTGTTGCTGACGGGAACGAATATGCTGTCCCGATGTTGATTGATTTTTACAAAGCGCTCGCAGAACTTGATGCTGAGTATCCTAAAGGTCCGGGTGATTTCCTCGTTGAGGATCCACAGAGCGATGTCCCTCCTGAGAAATGGGGTGATATTATTTACGAACTCGCAAACGATGGACCTATTGGGAGACAAGGTTCCAGAAAATACATTTACCAAGCTGCGGCCGATGAAGAAGAAGATTATTAATGCCACCGCCTGAACACATGTCAATACCACACACATTCCATGCACGAGCAAGTTCTGGCCGATGTTGACCGCCGTGTGCTGAACGCGCTGGTAGCAGACAAACGAACTCCAAAGCGAGTGAGCCGCAAAGAGCACCGCCATCACTGTGATTTCAACCGCTAACCAACATAACCGTCAAAACAACCCCCATGTTGGTTACCCCAGCGTACTATCAATCACTCTGCATACGTATTATGTGCCAGTAATCGATTAAACAACCTGTGTCGCTTGGAAATCAGGCCATAGGATTCGCAATCGTAGGGGTAGTATTAGCAGCTCTGTTTAGTGTTGGAGGTGTTAATGGGCCTGTGCTCGACATGAACAGATTATCTCCGGCGTTACTCGCAGCTGCCGCCATCGCTGGTTCGATTGGCTTGTACCAAGTCTTCACGGGTTGGTAGTTGGCTATGTCGCCCAACACTTCTCATCATAGAATACGGGTTGGTGGAAGACACTACGCCGCTCGCTTGCGACACGAATCCAAGCGCTATCGGTGCGACAAAAAAAAACAGGCCGGCCATCGCTATCCTCGCAACACGAGGTAGTCGTCGCGGGTGATCCACTCGCCGCGCACTCGCTTCTCGTCGAAAACATCCTCTCTGGAATCCGCTGCAGGACACCCGTTTCGAGTTTCTCGCGGGGATACTGCCAGCTGTGCTTGCGCATCCGCCCCTCGGCCGCCTCCTCGACCTTCTTTTCGAGCTTCCGTCGCGTCTCAGCCACGTTGATGATGCCAAACCGCAGCAAGTCCTCGGCGAACGCACGCTCAACGGACGGATCAGTCTCGCCGTCGGCAAAGCGATCCGCCGCGACCGCACAGACGGCGTCGGTCAGGGCGGTGGCTCCCTCGTGGGCCACTTCGACAGCGTTGACCCGGGCGTAGTACGTTCGTCACCGCTGGCTGCCAGAGCCGATAGGCCCGGATCTGGACCTGCGACGGCGCTCGTTCGGCCGACTCTAGCTCACTTAGCGGGTACCGAACGCGCCGAACCGCGTAGTAGGCCGCCCGTGTCCCGATGCCGACCACAGCGGCGACGACTCGGCGCGTCTATCACATACTACGGGCAGTGCTTCTCGCACCGGTTGCTTTACTCCGTCAGTACCTGCTTCCCATTCTCGCTTTCGCGATCGTCGTGGTCGCCGTACTCTGGCTTTTAAATTGACCACATTCGGACCAGCGTTCCCGTGTGAACCCAGTTTATTCAGAGGATTCCTTGGTTCTTGAGATGCCGCTTATAGAACGGGGCGATATTCCCGCGATTTTCGTTCAAATAGCCTACCGCGTCATCTACATCTTCTGGGATCCTGAGACTGACCGCCACAGATCGGTCTACACCCATCGACATGAGTCTAATTTGATTGTAGCGCATAGAACCCATCTCAAGCATCTGATCAAACCGCAGCATCCAGTCTGGGGCTTCTATATCTCCGTGTTCGAGTAGTGTTGTCAATATCCCATAATACTTCACGAGAACAAATCGGATATCTGTCCGTACGGTTTGAAGCGCCTTCCGAATCGACGTATTAATATCTCCATCGTTAACTGCTTCTGATTCCTGCCGACCAGTGATGATGGTGTTATAATTGTAACCCCTCAGCCACTCGTTACCGGCATATATGATTGGGCCAAGCCCCCAGTTTTCCGTTTCTCGAACTTCGGTCTCGATCCCCATTTCGGGATCATTCGTAAACTTGAAAATCGAGTTGAGTCGACTGGTTACGCTCTCAAATTGTTCATATGAATATTCGTGGCGGTTTGGAGCCACGATCCAAGGATCCGGGTTCTGCTGGAGATTTTGATAGAGAGTATTTTGTTTGATTGGGTCAACCGTTGGGTTTTTTCGCAAAACCGACTCGGGTATCTCAACGTTCACTAACGTTGATTGGAGGGCTTCCTCAGCAGCTTGAATATTTTCTTTGTCGAAACCTTTGTTTTGTAGATACGCAGCTACAGTATCTTGATCCTTCAAGTACCGACCACGGAGCAGAATTGATGTATACCTAATAGCATCGTCATCAATTTGACTGAGGTCGTCCCGTTGGAGGGCATCGATCAATTGCTTGGCGTTATTTGTGGCCTTAGATGTGGCAGACTCAATTTCCTTTTTTTCGTCATTACCCAACTTGTCGTCCGCCCACTCATCGCCTTCTGTTTCAATACAATAAATAGAACCGTAGAGCTTGGTGTCTAATCGACCAACACGTCCAATAAGATTATTGAATTCGAAGTCAGAGAGTTTTTCGCGCCCTCGGTTTGCACTCACCAAGAAAATCTTTTCAGCAGGAAGATTTACCCCCTGCATTAGTGTTGGGGTTGTTATGATTGTATCCAGAAATGCAGAGTTATCGTAAATCTGTTCAATTTCTTCTCTTGCAATCTTCGGAACCATTCCGTGGTGATATGCAACTCCTTTTTCAAGACATTCGATCAGCGAGTATTCTTTGTGAATTGCATCGGAAAGAAAATCAATCAAATCCTGAACTGATGCCTCAACCGGCTGTGTATCCCGAAAACTAGCGATATGCCTTGCTCGATCTTCGGCATAGTCTTTCCTAGCAGAGTAGATCAAGTTCTTAGTATCTTTTCCGAAGGTTTCGATTATTTTTCGGAGTGATTTTTTCTTATTACCTTTGACTTCGGAATAAGTCATACTTTCTGGTTCTGGAACCCGGATGCTCATCGTATCTCCAGAGGGGCTATGAATTTCCAGTTCCAACTCGCGGTTTATTTTCGACTTCTGGCTAATAAATCGAAGTGTAGTTTTAAGTTGGAGAATCGGTGTAAACGCTGTTGAGACCTCCTCAACATCGCGACCTGTTAGGGATTCTAGTGTATTTCCAGGATTATCTAGATATGGACCTGCAGCGACAATCTGAGCACTCGGGTAGTAGTCTGTTAGATATTGGATGATGCTTTCAAAAAGCACACCTCGTTGGTCTTCTTCAACATTTTGCAGTTCATCAAGGAATACAAGACTTGGATCGATTTGATGTCGGGTGCTTGGATCAATCAATTTCAGACATCGTTCTGGAGTGACAACAAGAAACACGTCGGCATTATCTTCATCAGTATCATCAATATCTCCCTTCTCAAAGTAAGCTCCAGTTCGAACTTCAATCTCTTCGTGCCGAGTGGATAAATCTCGGCTGACTTCGGAGATCAGCGCGCGAGTTGGAACGACGTAGATCGCTTCAAAACCCTCTTCCCTAGTTATTTGATGATCAATATATTCCTGTAAAACGAACGACTTACCAGATGAGGTTGGCCCAGAAATGGCAACGTCTTTACCCTCAATGAGTAAATTATAAATTTCCATCTGGAATTCTGACAATATCTTCCCCTCATCTATTTCATACTCATCAAGATTTGATTCTAGCTCAAGTCCTAACACTGAGTCTAAGGAGTTAATCAGCTGGGTCTCAAAGCCGAGTTGGTCTTCTGCTCTGCGAATGTTCTCAAACGCAGGAAGGTTTCCAACCCGAGAGAGAATGATGTATAAATATCGTTTATACAATGATTCTTGCTCATTGCCTTGATACCTAAGATAAGCTAGAATACCGAACGAGAGAGCTTTTAGTTTGTGAGTGTCATTGTCACTGGAAGCAAGCGCCGAGGCAAGCCACGCACTCTGCCGAATATCCTCGTCAGTGATGGTCTCTGAGTTTCTATCCTCTTGGAAAGTATCGAGTCCCGTTTGATTGTGTTCTGAAACCCCCAAATCTTCCTGTATTAGATTAGCTGTCAGAGCATCCAGACAGTCATTAAATACATCAAACCCTTCTGCGATTTCGTATGTTGACTTTCCAGTTTCCGTCATGAATTCTTAAATGGGTAAATCGCGTGCTGCAGTTCCTTACGAAATGAGTCCACATCCTCCAGTGGGAGGAGGAAAAAAATGAGTTGGTACTTTTTCAGTGACTGGTACTCATCCTCATTTAGTTTATTAATTAGGTACTGTTTGACTCCAGAGTCGCGTAATTCAGAAGTTACACGTTCGCGTAACTCTTCCTCATCATCAGATTCTGCTTGTATGTCTAGCATCCAGCTTTCATTATACGCTGCGAATATCGGGTGAATCTGCTGATACGAAGTGTCACGTCCGGTGAACAGATCCATCAATTTTTGTATTTTTGCTTCTGAGAGATTTGAGCTGAGATTCTTTGCCGCCACATTAAGTTCATGGTTAGTTTTCGTATTCCCTCTATGATCGTGGAACCGCTTGATGCTCTCAAGTGAGTTTCGTAGTGCATCATGCCGTCGCTTGTGTATTTTCGACTCACTGAGTGCAAGAGATTCCTTTCCATCATATATTCCATAGAAGAGTCCATCAGATCCCTTAACTTCTTGTACCGGTTCTTGTGTCCAAGCGATTTTGTGGCTTACCATCGGAATATCTAATACAGCATCGACGAATAGGAAGAGAATTAGCTCCCCAAGTTTGCCATCGTTACTTGGGTCGTCAGTAAAATCTGATCGCTTCTGAGCTTCTTTGAATGGCCAAGTACCCTCCTCGAACATTTCCTCGATCTCGTCTTGGGAGAATACAAACTTCGGATATTTATTACTGACATACTCGATGAATGGGCCTGTTTCAATCACATTATGATTTGGATCTACACAATATGCGGAAATATTGAGCCTCTCCTCTTCCCATTCTGCACACTTGAAAATTTGCTCAAGGAATTCTTCCCGGTCTATCTGTGTGTGTACAGACCACGAATCATTAGCAGAGTTGGGTTCGCTCACTCATCTAACTCCATCATCTCCTCTAAGAAGATATTTTAATATAATATTTTTCCTGTTTATAACAGATGGATGCTATTTAATCGCAATAATGTTATTGTGGAATACTTTCTGGTTGAATATGCGGGCAGATATCCGACATACACGTTTATTATCTGATAGCTAGGTGAATCCATATTCTCAACGGTGTCGGGTTTCACGTGGTGAAGACGCTGCAAAAGGCCTCTTCCATCACTTTCCATGCTTGATGCCACACAAAGTCTCGGTCGTTGCCCAAACTGTGACGAGCGCATCACGGCTGCGTGGCCTCTGATTGAATTCAAACGAGAGGATAGCACAAAGGGCATCTGGACAGAGTGTACAATATGTGAAGACATCGTTGCGCCAGAGTAGTCTCAGACGGCAGACTAAGTGCCTATAATTAGCTATTTCGAAGTAATCTGTGATTTATACCTAAGAGAATTCTTTTCGTCTGGAAAGTGAACAAGTCAGGGTATCACGCTGTAACTCTGCTGAAAGAGTGGGTTGACTATCATGATCCCGACGGTGATACTGGCGCCAATTTCATATACGAAGCATCATTTCTCTCGGGCCCCAACGGAGTCATTGGTAATCAGAAACAGTGGAGCGGATAGGGTATATAGCGATGCTTACGTACCCAAGCCAGATACAATTAGACGGAACTCGGTTGGAAAGCTTGAAACGGTTGATGAGTTTTACTCTTCTTCTGAAATGAAGTCAGTGAGCGTCGTTGGTTCGGGCTCAGCTTCCATTTCGTTCTCAAGTGACTGTGGATCAGGCGCGGGAAAGAGCATTTCAGGCTCATCTGCAGTGACACCATCAAGCACTGACCGCATCTCATCGAACGCGTCACACGAGCCAGTCCCAGTAACGTGACACCACCCCCGAGTTCGGGTCATGGCGACAAAGGCCTGATTGCGCCGCCGAACCAGTGATTGTCCACTAGAGACATTGTCAACGTGCTCTAACCCGGAAATATAGACCATTGCTGCTTCGTTCCCTTTCGCGCGGTTGATCCGAGTGACAGTTACTTCATCGTCGACCGCGAACACGCTCGATTCACCGTCCCATACTCGGTTGAAGACGATGTCATCAGCTGAGGCTTCATCAAGACGATCCGTCGGCTCATCCGCATCCTCCTGGGTTTCTCGATCCAAGAGAATGACCATGATTTGCTCTGGATCAAGCCCGTGAGCCGTAATATCCTGTGAGATACTCTCAGCAATCAGCTCAATTTCCTCGCGTTTCGTCTCAGCAGCGGAGAAGCGGACGAATGGACGAGCCTCTTCGTGTTCGCTCAGCGGGTGTGGCGAGTTCTCTTCTGGGCGACGAATTCGGATGTCCTCGCCTGTGCGGCGGAAGTCGCCATCAACGACCTCGTATCCGAGATTTTCCCAGCCGGGCTTTGTTGTGATCGCTTGCACAGCACCTTGCTCTCGTTTCAGTCCCATTCCAAAGTAGTGGGCGGCCATGAGCACCTCTCGCGGTGAGCGGTACGCTTTCCGCATTATCTGGGATTTCTGGATGCCACCCTCATATGACCCGCTCAGATCAACAAGCAACTCCCCATCATCGTTGGTCCCAAAGATATTCTCGGATCGAGGTGCCGTGAGCGAGTTCAGGCTCTGGGCTTCATCATACGCCCAGACAAGCCGTTTGGGCTCGCGAAGTGCCTCTCGACACATTTTGAAGAAATTCGGGAGGAAATCCTGCGCCTCGTCGATCAAAACCGCATCGAACATCGTGGGGACGTCCCCTGATTCAATGAGAGAGGCACAGCAGGAATCAAGCAAGTCCGGTGTTTTTTCGAATCGGCCAAACCGAGCATGGGCGTCACCAACGTTGAGGAAGTCATGAGCTTCCGAGTTCTGTGAGAGAACATAGTACATCCCATCAAGCACTGTGTGGCCACCCCACCCGTGGAGCAGTCGCAACTTGTTCCAGTTTGGTTCTTCCTCAGCGAAGTGCCAGTAGAAGCGAGAAATGAGGCTCTGTATCTGGGGATAGAGGCTCTTGGTCATGAACGTGACCGCAATATCCCACTCTGGATGTTTCGCGTGCATCCGGGCTGCCTTCATCGCCATAAGAATGGTTTTGCCAGAGCCTGCGATACCCCGGATTCGCTGAGGGCCAGGTGGGATCTGAATGCCGATCTCCTCTTGCTTTTGATCAAGCTTCGGGAGGCGCTGTTCGACTGTATCATAGAGTTCCCCTTTGGTGGTTGGGTCTGGTGGTGCAGCAGTTCCCTCGTTGCCGATGACGGTTCCACCACCGAGGACAGATCGAGCAGCACGGAATTCCTCACTGGAGAGTGCCTCCATCTTCGGTGTCTTGTTTAATTGGTCACGAAGTGACTGCGGCGAAAGATCATCTGAGGTGAGTACCCGTGGTGTCGATGGGAGTTCATCATACCCGCAGTCAGTCCACTCCTCACGTGAGATGTTGGGAAGCGCAATGAACACGTTCACTGGAATCTTACACCGCCCCATCTCGTCAGTGAGTTCGCTTTCCCGAGCGAAATACGAGCGAATCTTAAATGCCTGATCTCGGGCTTGCGGATGAGGTTTTGCCTTCGACTGGCTTATTCCTTGAAGATTCCATACCTGTCCCTGGATTGTATCGATATGGTCGATCTGGTAGCCTTTACACTCGATAACAATCAGGCCCAGTTCTTGATGCAGAAGCACAAAATCAGGTTCCCGATCATAGTCCTCGCCGCTCTTATCAATAACTGGATATTTGTAGTAGGCAATACCCAAGTCGTCCGCCCCGAACGCGCTTTTGATTGCATCCCAGACCGGCAACTCTGCCTCACTACCTCTTTGCCCTGTGTCGACTTCGGTCGGTATGAAATCCACAGCGATACGTCTACATATACACATTAAAAGGTTACCACTAAATATATACAAGTTTATATTTTACTGTTACATTGACTACGCCTACAGCGAATACAGGATAGTATTCGATACGAGTTGAGTCCACAGTTGAACAGCTAGATTACTGTCCACCAAGTTGCGACCGCTTCGACAGGGGTACTCCGTTCTTGACCTGACGATGAGCTGGTGCGCTCGACGAGCGGCCAACTCCGGCCAAAGCTTGAGGCAATGCAACAGGCCGTCTCGCCAGAGTCGTTCTCAGAAGGTGATCCAGACGGCTCCCCCAGCAATCACGATTTCCTCGTTGGCTACCTCGTCTCGATCTCTCGACGTAATCGCACCCGACGATTCTCTTCCGGGTGAGTTAACGTCCAAGGCGGCTCACCAACGGCTGAGGCATGGTGGACTCCCATCGGCTCCATCCCAAGCAGACCAGCGATCTCTGGGACGTTGAGATCAGAGTGGTCTCGTGCGATGGCGGCGCACTTCCGGCGGTCCTCCCACTCGTCTGTTCGATTTGTGTCCAACAGCATCAAGAGGACCATCCCAAGTGCGCTTTCGGAATCATCGGGTGCTGAGGCAAACCCCCGTTCATACGTCAACTCCCAGCTCACGAAGGTCTCATCTGAGGTGCCAGCAGACGCTTGGGTTCTCTCATCAGGCCAGGACATCTATTCGAATAGACTGAAACGTGATGTATATCGCTGGCGGTTCTGGCGAAACTAGTATATTAAAGTTTTGCAACTCGGCGGACTATTCTTGTGTATCGGATTGAGTGTAGAGGCAGCATCATAGAACAGTAAGGATGCCAATATGAACGCTAAAACCGCTGGATTTTATACCCAGTAGAAACCATTGAAGACACAACCACGGGTATAGCAGTTTGCCGCGATATCCCTCATTAACTCATTATATAACTCTGACTATTATACAAAAATTCGACGTACAGCGGTACGTCTGACTATTCAGTTGCTAAAACCCAAAGTGCTAAATGTCTCTTTCGGTTTGAGGGGTGCGTGTTCTCCGATGATTCCCACTCCAAGAGAGACTTCACTGTCGAGAGCGTTACACTTCCTAACTCTCCCGGTACTGTATTGCTCGACAACACGGTTGCAACCCTCTCAGCACGAGAGTTAGCAGGGGCCCTTCTAGCGTTGGTGCGTGACTATGACGCATTTACTCCATCTGCGAGAGAGGCCACGGTTGTGTTCGTTAAAGATGAGGTCGAACTCCAGTTTGCACACAAAGACCTCCGAGTGCAATTCTACCGTGGAGGTCCAGTGACTTGGCCGACAGTGCAGGACCGACTGCATGACCTCCCCGCTGGAACCGAGTGGCTGGTGATCGCTATGGGTGCTCTGACGTCTCGTGCAAAAGCCGAAATAGACGATGCGAATTGTCATGGGGGTGCTCACTATATAGAAATTGGACGAAATGTGAGATGGAAGGTTTGAAATTGGGTTCATTATTAAGTAACTTTTCTGCTACATACTAACTAGTTAAAATATTTATATATGAAATATCCAATCGAATACAATTGTGCACCAATAGGTTTTTTTCGCTGTCTTATTAGAAATAGCTATGACACGTGCAGAAGAGTTGTTGTTCGCACATCACGGGAGCCACAAAGAAGATAATGCAACGAAGAACCTCTGTTGGTTGTTGAACAAACTTCCTTGGGATATCTCACGGAGGATGCTGGAAACACTAGTTGACCCAGTAGACCACGATATCAATTTACAGACTATTGATCCAAGTAGTGTCACGGTGAAAGCTCAAGAAAATACTGCAGTGTCGGCAGAACGGTCAGATGACGCGGCGCTCATAGGATTAGCTACCCAGGGCCATGATTACGACAAACCAGATGTGACTGAGCTTGATCCGTCACAGCCACCGAAAGAGTCGAGGAGGCTAGACATAACGATCGAGATTAATGATGAACTCGTTGTCGGAGTAGAAGCGAAGGAAGGCAGTACATTCAATCAGTCACAATTACAAGATCATGCCCGCGAGTTGGAAGCGTCAGAGTTCGATCTTGTAACATGGGAAGCACTCAGTCAGCAAATTGGGGCACTGTTGAATACTCCTGTTGATGAGATCGGTAAAACTGAGATCTCAGGGGAGGAAATTAGTGGAGAAACAGTTAGACTGCTGCTTTCTGAATACCGAAAGTTACTGGAGAATGAATTGGTCGTATCATGGGAACAGATTGGAACGTCATCCTATACGGCGGGTGAGAATTCAATCAGACTCAAAAAGGATGTGAAAATCCCTCATAAAGCGATCGAGCCCTACGAAGAGACTGAAAGGGTACCTGTAGCGGTCGTATTTCAGAGCGTCTATGAAGAGGGGTCTAAGAACGGTGGCCGGTTGTTCTTTAGCCCTGAAGAATGGCGACAGCTACTCTCATCGATGGATGAGTGTTATGTCAAGGCATTTGAAAAGGGGGAATTAGCGTGCATTGCCGACGATTATGAATCGGGGGGTGGACAGATTACAGTCGCAGAGATTACAAATTCTGCTGGGGATAAAAAGTATATCCGGTATGGAGATCGGGGGAAGAAAAATAACGAACCCTATCTTCATCTCAACAAGAGTACAGCACGTGGGGGTAATATTCAGGACATCCCCATGTACGACGAAAATGAGTTTGCAGAGATGTTTGGGCCTGAATCATCTGTTACGAAGCTATTCACGGACCCAGAAAGAGTATTTGAGTCCTCAAAATAGATTTTCAGCAAGTGCGGAGTGTTTTGCCATTCACTGCAGGTCTTCTGCCCACTGGTGATGTTTGGCCGACTACAGATTAACGCTACTGTGTAAGCCCTCTCTAGTGCATTGTGTGATTAAACCATGGTGGTGCCGTCAGATCGATTTCGTCATCTAACGGGGTCGTATAGAAAGTACAGCGTCAACGGACCAACTTGGTGGTTGTTACAAGCGTATAGAGCCGTAGCGATACCAGTCTGACGGCAGTATTAGAGGCAATTTTGTGACCCCCCACTGGGCGAGGGGTTTCCCGATCATGAGTACCGAACAGCAGTCCGTCGATGAACAGCCTTCAGATACCGAAGCCGACGACCAACCAGACATTCGTGCCCAGCATCGACAGGCACAGGAACGCGGCGAGGTCTTTCAGGGCCGTCGTCGGGGTAACAAGTAGATGTGTTGTCCCGACTGCCATCGGCCACAGTCGGCGTCGGCATGTGTCGACAAACGCTACCATATCGACGGGCAGGCTTTCGACCCGATTCCGTGGGGCGAGGGCAGCCAGTCTCTCACCTACGAGCGGCAAACGCTCGAAAGTGGTGAGCCAACCGCTGTGATCGACCCTGAACGGTGGCGCGACCGCTCGTGTCCTGCCTGTGGCGTCGAGCAAGGCGAGCTCCACCACCAGATGTGTGACTACGAAGAGTGCCCCGCGTGTGGCGAGCAGTTGCTACTGTGTTCTTGTCTTGTCGAGATCGAGATCAACGAGACGTCCAGTATTACAGGTCGCTTCAAAAAGTTGCTCGCTCGTCTCCTGTAAGCGAGACTCTCTTTTCTGGAGAGCAACCCTCGAGTCCATTGTCGGACCGGGTTCGCTGGTCGATATTTTGTGAGTTCCTGGCGGGCGAGGAACACAATGTCCGAGACTGAAGGTACCTGCCCGAACGAGGACTGTAACGCAGAAATCGCCAAGACAGAGACTGTCAACGTCGAAACAGACCCACGCGCTCGCGATCCGCGCACCGAACCTCTCGTCATCTGCGAGGAAGGCCACAAGAACACCGTGTGAGGTCGCTGACCTGCCTTTACCGGTAGAGACGACGCGCACGTCAATCGCGCGCGGTTGGAGACGAGAGGGACACGACTGCACTGGCGCTGGCAGTCGGTCCCTCTCAACGTGGGGCAGACAGCCGGGCGAAACAGACGGACGGCTGGTGGATAGCAGCGTGGGGCTGGCAGGGCGGCTGAGAACGCGAGAGCCGAGCGTGTGTCGGCGTGGGACTGACGGCCGGGCAGGAAACAGGTGATTGACTGGTGTACTCTCTGGCCGCCGGGCAGCTGCCGCTGGGCGGCACTCTCGCTCTTTCCGGAGCCGGGACGGGAACAGAGGGCGGACGAGACTGGTGCAGAGTAGAAGGGTCGCGTGTCTGGCAGGAGGTGGGTTCTGGCACTGCTATACCTGGAGTCGAATGGTGTGGCACTCGTGGCAGTATTGAAGGAGATAGCACTACAGAAGGCGAGACTCACGGCACTGCTAGCGGCGTAACTCGTAGCACTAACTTCGGGGGCACTACTGACTGTCGCGGGACTGCCGGGACTTGCGGTACTGGAACCACTCCAAACAGTATCGCGACGGCGAGTGCGGTGTCGGACCAGCACACCTCGAAAGCCCCACGCCGCTGGCGGTCGCTCAGCGACATATCCGCGTAAACCGCACGCGGATATGTCGCTGACCCGACTACAGCAAGCGCCAGCGGCGTGCCCCTTTCAGTCCCACCCGACTACTGCAGCACAGCAGTAGTCGACGCACGCGTCGGAGTCGCGCGCGGTCTGGATGAGGAACCCTCGCGGCCGGCGCTCCCTCGCCGGAACGAGGACGGGCACGGAGTGCCCTGTGTTCCGGGCTGCTCACTGCGTTGCGCTGCCGGGCTTTCACCCATCCGGCACTCGCTTGGCCGCGCGGGATGCTGGCTCACCGCGACCGCACACGATGGGACCGCCCGCCGGGGTGTCAAACCCACACCGCTCTTTATATACTAATTTCCCTCGAAAACGAAAACACAATACACCGCTTAGACACCATTCAGACACCCAAATATTGCACTTGAAACAACCCATTTTTTCCGTTACCTTTAAGTTATATGCACCCGTGTCGTTAAGTACGGAAAGGCACGACGCACGCGGCGCTCACGAAGCAGTTTCACGCCGCAGAAATCGGGTGATGGCACACCCGACAAGTGTCTTTCCGTAGGAACGCGAAAGACAATGTACGCTACCAATTCCAGCGGTAAGAAAGCATCGGCAAGCAAGCAGACGGTTACCCTCTCCGCCCACGTCGAGGGCGGTCCCGAGCAACTTCTAGAGCAGGTCGCAGCAACCGAGAACGGCGACGAACTCGATTTCCGGATGAACAAGGGCAGCGATAGCCGCGGCAACTACTACGCCCGTCAGGAGGAGGCATACGACTACGACTGGACGCGCTCGACCAAGGTTGGGCCGAACCGATACTTTGGCGAAACTCTGGAACAGCAAGAGGAGCGCCACGGACGCGAGGCCGAGCAAGCCCGACATTCCGAGGTCGCACGCGCTCACGTCGACGGTCCCGACCGCGAAGCCTCGGCTCGCCAGCTCACCGAAGCCGAGGCGGAACGTGCCGACGGTTTCCGCTCGCCGGCTGACCCCCGGCAGTGGATGGACCGGGACACGCTGGCCCGAGTCAACCAGCAGGCCGCAACGCTCGCAGACAAGACCAGTCTGTCACAGGCGGCGGCGAGCCGCCGGCTCGCGGCCCTCGTCTCCGGGCAGATGGGCAACTGTGACGACCTGTATGAGGCGTCCTTTACCGTGCTTGCGGAAGCCCGCGACGAACTGGAATCACCCACGCCAATCGCGGATGTCTCGCCCTACGGCTACGAGTGTACCGTCGAGGGTGAAGTCACCCACATCATTGAGGAGCCAGACGCTCGGAACCAGTACCAAGTGCTGTACCTCGAAGACGACGAGGGTACGAGCGCGAAGGTCACGGTCTGGGGCAAGTCCATGCACGGCGGCGAGATGGTCCGCACGCTCCACGAAGGCGATAGGGTGCGAATCTCCGGGGGCAAGCCAGACGAGTACAACGGCATGAAGACGGTGGCGGTCACGAGTGACACGCTCATGTGCGTCATCGAGCGCGGCGACGGTCCCGCGCCCACTGGACACGCTGGCTGTGCATTTGGCACCTCCGGCGAAAGCCGAACGGCGGCGTCGTGGGAAGCAGAGTCAGACACCCATCAGTGGGCCAACGAGCGGGATACTGACCGCGCGGTCGCCGTGACGCTCGGGAAGGCCCGCTGTCCCGAGTGTTCGGACCTGTTCGACACTGAGCATGGGGCCGCCACCCATCGCGGCATCGCCCACTCCGCAGACTGACGCCCGATAGCGGCGGCGTCCCCCACCGAGTGGGGGCTTCCTCGGGCGGTGCGACGGTGCTCGCGCACGCGGCCTCGCCGCCGCCTCCGGCGAGCCGGGCGGCGGCGAGACAACCGCGCGCACGGACTGGAGCGCCACTGCAACGTCGCGTCGACGTTGGTCAGTCTGGTAGAGGCTGTGAGAGGGCTGGTGTCCTAGTGTGTGCGTGAGCGTGGGCCAGCCGGCCCGGGAGAAACTGGGGCTGAGTGGCTGGTGGCTCGCGACAGCGCGCGACGCCACCGACAGACTCGCGCTGCTCGTCTGTCGAGCCCTCGTTCGCTACCGCTCACGAGGACGACGGGGCGCTGCGCTCGGCGCTATCGCGCGCCTCACGCCGGTCCATCGTGCCTGCAGTAGCGGGCGCGATCCCGGCCTGCCGCCGGGAACAGAGACTGGGGTCGCTCTTGCTCTAGTTGGTCGACCGTCGATCAAGAGAGAATACCAGTGGGCCAGCCAACTACTGGACACACGACCTCAAAGAGCACCTTATCGCGATATCGTAATGGTGACCAGAACACTTTTTACTGTTTCTCTGTAAACTGTAATCAAAGCGCACTATGTCACGCACCTCAGACCAGACCGACGGCGACATCGTCCGCGACTTCCTCTCGATTGCGGATATCCTCGAAGAGCCACAGCTTGCCCAGCTATACACGTACCTCGCTCACGAAGACGAGGCAACCGTCCAAGACGTAATGCACGAACTCGACCTCGCACAAGGAACTGCCTACAGCTACGTCAACCGGATCGTCGACGCCGGCGTCGTCGAGGTCACTCACGATGAACAGCCCCGTCGATATGCAGCCCGCGAGATCAACCTGACTGTGACGACAGCCGCCGGCGACCGCGAGTACACGATCACGCCAGCGCTCATCGACGCGGTCGGTCGCCGTGAGACCAACGACGACATCGACACCTACATCGACCGCCACGGCGTCGCCGGCCTCGCAACGGCGCTCACCTACGCGGTCGCCCGCGAACGTGGAGAAGTGACCCACCGGCTGATGGCCGAAGACCTCGATATCTCGCCATTAGCTGCGGAGATGATCCTGCAGGCGCTCCGGCCCGTCGTCCACGAACACTACGATATCGAGGCGTCGGGCGCGTCGCTTGACGAGTTGGACATCGACGACGGCGCTGCTGACGACACGTGAGTCGCCTCCATATCGTCGACACTGGCCTGTTCGTCGCCATGGGACAGCTGTCGAACAACCGGTACAGGGCTATTCGTCGATTCGCCCGCCAGAACGACATCACCTTCGTCCTCCCAGAGCGGGTGCACGAGGAGTTGACAGTCGATGACTCCGACGTTGAAGCACCGCCGGTCGACGCCGCGATCGACGAGGGGTGGGCTGACGTCGCAGCGCCACTTGATTTTTCCAAGCCCATCGTCTCGCGGGCGATGGATGGCGTCCAGCGATACATCGCGAACGCCGACGACCGACCCGCGGACGAGGTTGAGCAGGCCGACGCCGCGCTTGCGGCCCTAGCTGTCCAGCATCTCAGCGCGGGGACGGTAAGCGAAGTGTACATCTACACGACCGATATCGCGGCCGGCGAAGGGACCGAGACCGTACTCACCAGTGAGGGATATGGAGACTCGGTGACGTTCGTGAACGGCTTCCGGTTCCTCGAAGATTTACTCCCAGACGACAGCTAGTCATTTTCAACGCCCTGTCAGGACATCCGGACCGTATCTTCGACATCCCGTATTCCAATTACGGTACGATTGTTCCCACGGACTCACGGATATGTCGGAGGCGTGGGTCTGCCGCCCGGGGTGCAACTGAGGCTGGGTTACTGGTGGAGCGCACCAGCGCACGACGCCACTGGCAGACTCGCTCGTTCAGTTCCGAACTACACCCTGAAAATCGACACTGATGGGAACGAAACTGTGAGGACCCCGATAAGCAATCGTTCGGATCAATCGAAGATATTTTACTGCCACTCACCGATGAACTAAATCTACACTAGAACTCTCTACACCGTATCTACGGAAAAACTGAGTATAACCAGAGTTTACATGGTATACACTCGACGGAAAATTTTGACACTGATCGCTGGCGGTGTGGCTGGGAGCGCCGGCTGTTATGCTTCCTTCCAGGGCCGAAATCAAGGCGTTGAGACCGAGCGTGTGCCTGAGCCACAGCGGCTTCGGTGGCGATATAAAACAAACGGCCGTGTCCCCACCGCAGTACGCAGTAGGCATGGCCAACTCTACGTTGGAAGCGGTGATCACCACCTTTATTCATTAAATCCGGCTGATGGATCGCTCAACTGGAAGTTTGAAACCAACGGCCCAATTTGGTCGAGTCCAAAGGTGAACAACGATACTATTTATGTTGGAAGTGACAATAATAGCCTCTACGCAGTAACTTCCAGCGGAACGGAGCGCTGGCATTTCGAAGCTGGCGACGATATCATCAGTAGTCCAACCACTGATGATGAAACAGTGTACTTTGGAAGTTCCGATAACCATATCTACGCACTCAATGCCGAGTCAGGAGACAAGCATTGGGAGTACCTGACCAAGGGCCGTGTCGGGGCAGGTCCATCTGTACACAAAGATATTGTGTATGTGGGTAGTGGTGACAATTCATTTTATGCGCTTGATGCCACGACTGGTGAGCATTTGTGGGACTTCCCGACCGAGGACAAGATCTGGGCAGACGCTGCTGTTTCTGGGGATCATGTCTTTGTCGGGTCAACTGACGCCACGCTGTACGCACTGAACCGTCACAACGGTAGTTTGCTCTGGTCACTGGAAACTGATCTTGATATTAATTCTACCCCAGTTGTCTGGAATGAGACAGTCTATTTTGGTAATCATCTTGGAGTCTTTTATGCTGCGGATACAGCCACAGGCGAGGTCCGCTGGAAGACCGGGAAGACAGAAGGTCCACTTAACAGCAATCCAAGAGTTGCCGATGGCGTGGTCTACGTCGGCGACCGTCACGGCTACATGCGGGCTTTTGACGCCGAGACGGGAGAACAGCACTGGGCAGTTAAGACTGGCAACGCTATCTTCTCTAAACCGTACATTACCGACGACACCGTCTATTTCGGCAGCAACGATGGGTACGTGTACGCCATTGAGCGCTGACGGTCACTCCTCGATTTGTGATTTGATTTCCGGATAATGCTGACAGCTTGCGACGCCACTGCCAGACTCGCAATGCTCGTCCGTCGTGCCCTCGTTCGCTTGCGCTCACTCGGACGACGGGGCGCTGCGCTCGGCGCGGTCGCGCGTCTCGCTTCGGTCCATCGTGCCTGCAGTGGCGGGCGCGATTCCGGCCTGCCGCCGGGATGTGGACGGGAACCGCTCTTTCGCTAGTCTATCGCTTGTCCGTGCGTTGCCCTGCTTCGAGCGACGTGACCAGTTGCGATTCAGGTCAGTTTCTTCGCTGGTCTAACCAACAGAACCGGTGAAATCCCGGATACTGTTGGTTAGTCGGTGTCTGGGACCGGTATCCCAGACGGTACTCATCTCCAATTTTGTGTGACCGCAGGCAGGTGGTGGCCAGATAGGGCCGCTGGGAGGTGATATTTCAAATGGGAGAGATTCAGTGTCCACGGTGTGAGGAGACGTTCAACACTCGGTACAATCCAGTGAGGTTTCGCGCGGGGTCCTTCTACGACTCAGAGCGCAATGAGGAGTACGATCAAGTCTGTGAGGACTGTCATCGAGAACTGACAGACAAGTAAGCCGAGTCGCCTACTCCGCAATTTTTTCGTCGACTGGGTCAGGGATTGTCCCTATCTCCATCTTCAGTAGTCGTTCTGACTCATCAGTGTGGGTGTCTTCCTCGATCAAGAATGCCTCGACGGTTTCCCGATCACTGTGATACTGGATTGCTGTCTCGTACCCATACCGGGTGTTCACGCCCGGTGCGGTGCTGTGTTTAACACGTACCAAGAACTCGCGATCCTCCCATGTTTTAATCTTCACTGACCGCGGTGCATCGAGTTCTCGCCGGGCAATGTCGATCACTTCATCGACGACTGGCCCAATCGCTTCGATGCTCGGGATTTGACGCTGGTTAGATGGCTGTTGCTCTGGGGAAAGTTGTGGCTGTGACATGAGAACGGTGCGATTCAGACTTGGCCGTCATCGCTCAAAAATCTCCGGGTCCGGGTGGCTCCAGTTGGCACACGTCGAGGTACTGGTCCCACGGAGTCCCGGATAGATCGCAGGCGTGGGTCTGCCGGCCCGAGCGCAACTGAGGCTGGACGGCAGGTGGAACGTCCCAGCGCGCGACGCCACTGACAGCCTCGCGGTGCTCGTCTGTCGTGTCCTCGTTCGCTAGCGCTCACTCGGACGACGGGGCGCTGCGCTCGGCGCTATCGCGCGCCTCACGCCGGTCCAATCGTGCCTGCAGTAGCGGGCGCGATCCCCGCCGGGAATCGGACCGGTTCTCGGCTGAATGCCACACTAAATTACGCTACTGAGTGAGTACGAAAACAAGGTGCATTGTACCTGTTGGGAATCAGATACAAAGCTCCGGACAAAGTGGTGTGGTTCCTCGTCAGTGGGCAACAAGGTATGCGCCACGAGGGGCCGAAGTGAGCGAGGATCGAGCGTGGGTCTGCCAGCGCTGGCTCAGTTTGAACGAGGTCGTGATCGGCGTGGCCTTGGACGTCGGTGGCCGGCGACGTGCGTGGCACAGTAGACTCACATGATGTTCGGTGGGGCTGGCCCGCCGTGTGCAGTCCCGATTGGACTCTGGGGAGTGAGTCGAGACATATCTGTTCTCCAATAGTTGTAGCCGGGGGCTGAGTGGGCGGGCTCTACTCTATCCGAGGTTTGCTGTTGGTCACCGGCACCTATGTTCTATTTCTTATGTATCGTTGTTTCTAGCGCCCGGCTCACGACTGAATCGCCAAAGGACAAGATAAAGAGTGTCTTACATCGGCGGTTTTCGGTGAATAATTCGGCCGCCGTCTTGCGATTTAGATTTGTTTCAGTCGGATGTGGTGATTCACTGCTGGTGATTCAAACCGGAGTAAAACCGCCGCCGTCCTGCGATTTCAGAGATATAATAGTAGCAATAAAGGTAAGTATTGGTATCTGACAAAATAGAGGGTGGGCGTACTTGCAATCCACTCTTACCAACGTAGTAGAGAGAATTACAGTCGCAGAACAGCACAAAAGTATTAGATACTCTATATACAGAAACGAGTTCACAACAGCGGATTACATGAACTCAGATACGTCGCGCTCCTCCTCTTTTGACTCAGTTTCGTCCCGCTCTTCAGTCTCGTTTGAGTCTTCCTCTGCATCTGATTCAGTGGGTGATTCACCGCCTTCCTGCTCGGCAGATTCCGCCCCACCTAAGCTGGGATCTGGGTCCGGATCAGAGAAGAGTCCCCCGGTGTTGTCGTCGGACTGCTGGTCGTGATCGCCACCGTCGTACTCATCTTCTTCACCTGATAGGTCTGGGCGGTCTGTGTCCGGAGGTGTGACGGCAGTGTTTGCTGTTGTCTGGTCGAGTGGGTCACTGGAATCGTCGTCGCCCAACCCGTCTGTCGCGTCGACGGTCGGCTCGACTTCCGGGTTACGATCCGGGCCACTATTTCTGGATTCATCGCCGTCGGTCTCACCAACTGACCCACGGAGTACATCGTCAAGTCGAGCCCGAGTGAACGAGAACCAACTGTCGTTCTCTATGTCGGTGTCATCTTCCGTTGGCTCTGGTTCCGAACTGCCCGGCGACTCCGCGCCCTGCGCCGGGAGGCTGTCGCGAACGTCAGCCAGTTCGTAGGACTGCCCGTGGACCCACGTCGTCCGAGAGACGGCAACGCACTCACCGGGCTGGAAGTCTCGGAGCAGGCCGGACGTGACCGGCGTTTTGTCCTTCTCTTTATACGTGTCCCGAGCCTGCGTTCGTGGGTTCTCGCCACGCCCCTGGTGACTCATCGAGACCATCTCCGAGCGATCATACTGCCGACTCTCGCCGAGTTCGTCGAGGATGAAGTCCGTCGACTCACTGTCACCCGGACCAAAGTAGACTCCCTGTGGGCAGTTGCCGACAATCCCAGAGATCGTACTGTACGTGTCCTTGAGCTGGCCGATTGTCTGTACGCCGACCAGTGCCCGAGCCTTGTGTTTCCGGCCTCGCGCCGTGAGGTTCGTTACCTGCGTGAGCGCCGGCAGCGCGTCAATCTCGTCGAGGATGTGGACCGTGGGATTCGAGGCGTTCATCGCGTAGCGGATCGACCAGTCCACGAGCAGTTGATACATCGGCCCAAGCGTTTCCAGTTCCGTCGGGTTCGAGTCAATGATGAGGACCCGTCCTTCGGGGTTCTCGATGTACTCTTGCAGCGAGAACTCCCCGTAGTCTCCGAAGTCGCCGGTGAAGACGGGATCGACGTTCTCCTTGATCGTCTGGTAAACGTTCTGTGCGCCTTTCCCCTTGTCAGGGTCGATATGACCCGAGTCCAACCGGTCAAACTCGTCGAGGGCTTCCTTCAGCGCGATGTGGCCCTCGTTGAGCAAGGAGACGATATCGGCGTGACAGAGCGCATGGCGGCGGTTGTTCTTTTTCGCGCTGAGATGCAGATACATCAGCATCTCCGCGAAGGTCTGTTTGGCGGGCCGGTGGAACGGGTCGTGGCCGTCGGCTTCGCCGAAGATCGCGCCGGCGACCTCACGGAAGTCCGACTCTGAATCAGCGTCCTTGAACAGATTCCAGACCACATCGCTATCTTCGTGGCGGATGCGCTGGACCTCAAAGCCCAGCTCCTCGTAGAATGCTTGGAAGTCCTCACCAGTATCGTGGGCGATGACTGCCGTGTTACTGTAGTATGGGAACTGGTAGGCCAGCAGCTTCATCATCGACGTCTTCCCCGAACCAGTCTCGCCCACGACGGCTGTAGAGACATCCTGATCGAGGGTGAACGGCATTTCGGCCTCGTTGTGTTCGTGAGAGACCTCTTCCAGCGGGACGACGGACTCCCCGTCGTCGTGGTCCCACTGGTTCATCGCGAGCATTTCCGGCGATGTCCGGCGGAGCAGCTCCCCGGAGAACACGATACCGATTGAGATAGCATACAGAATCACCGTATTCGAGTACGAGAGCATCGGCAGCGACAGGCCGGGCACGGTGAAGTCAGCGAACAGTGTCCCGACCGAGATGGCAGCCAGAACGTGTGCGAATGGGAATAGCAATGCGACGCTGGGTGTCTGGACCAGCACGTCGTAGAAGAACGCCACACTAATCAGTCCGAACCCGAGGTAGATGTAGCGCCACGCCCAGAACCGCTTCGGAAGGACCTTGTCACTATCGACGATCATCGGCGGGAACAACAGCATAAATCCGGCCCAGACGAACCCGACGACGTTGTCGTACTTGAGGCTATTCGGAACCTCCCCGGAGCGTTGTCCTGGTGGTGCAGAGGAACTCGAACTCACTGCCACCACCCAACTTCGCGCTCGGGTTCCTGCTCGCGTTCAAGATCAACTTCGGGTTCGCGTTCAGGTTCCGGTTGCTCTTCGGTCCTCTCCCCAGCACGCTCTGAGAGTGGCTCAGTTTGGCGCTCATCGGTCGCTTTCTCAGCCGTGGGCTGTCCGGCGTCTTTCTGCTGACTCTTCTCAGTCGCCCGTTTGAGCGCTTTTTCCGCTTCGGGGTTCAACGCTAGTTCTGCCTCGTGGTACTGCTCCCGTGCTTCTTCATCCACGACCCGGCCAATGTCCTCGGGAGAATCACGGGCGGCAGCCGTTGGGTCGCGTGTTCGAGCGGGTTCTTCAAACGCAGTCGCTGCTTGTTCGCGCATCTGTCGGATATCTTCCCGACCCATTTCTAATTCCGCACGCTCGCCAGTCGCCGCGATATGTGCATGGGGAAACTCTGTGTCTCGGTGAACACCATACACGCAGTCGGTTGTCGGTTGTTGAGCCAGCCCGCTATTCACCAGTTCCCGAGTGTTATCACGGACTTCTTCTGGCGAATATTGTCCTGTGGGATCTGGCGAGACGATTAAATGCCGCTGGAATCCGAACTCGCGGCTCTTGTTGACAAACCGATTCACCTCTGAGTCAGACAGTTCTCGCCCAGCTGGGTTTCGGAGGTCAACTGCCGCGCCGGCGTCCTGTTCGCGAACACGCTGAATGTAATCGACGAGGTTCCCTGCACCACCCTCCTGATAATCTGTTTTCAGCATCATGCACTCTCACCTGCCGGTTCGGCGGCAATCGAGGCATCTGAATCAGGGTTGCTTTCCTCGTCTGGTGTTTGCGATTCTGTGTCTGGATCTCTCCCAACATGCTCGCCGGCAAATTTCAGCGCAAGCCGTCGCTGTTCAGCTGAGTAGTCATCTTGAATCAGTTTCCAGATCGCGATAGTGTATGCCGTCCGGACTTTTTGGACGGTTTTTACCTCCTCCATTGTTCCAGACTCAAATTCTTCTAACAGCTCTGTCACCTCGCGCTTTGCCTCCTCCAGCAAGACTTCGATTTTTGTGTTAGTGCTGTACCGCTGATACTGACTCTCTCCAGTCTCCCACTCAACGTATTCCTCGATAACCTCGTGTCCGTATTCGGAGGTGGATGTCCCCGCGGCGTCAGCCAACTGGTCAAACAATTCTTTGTTCTCTTCACTCGTATAAATCTGGAGTAGAGTGTCTCTCTCAGTCATTCCTGACCCTCCTTGTTTCGGATGGTTTCAACCTCATCCTCTAGTTTATCTGTCGCTTCTTCCATCGCAGTAGCGCGCTTGTCTGCCGGGAACTCAGAGGAAATTAAATCCCACAGAGCGACCGAGTAGAACAGTTCCTGATCCGTGTCAACGTTTGTTGCTTCATCAACGTCTTCTACGACGGCATCAGCGATGTACTCCAGTTCCGATCCAAGGTTTAATTCCCCCGCACGCTGTTCCTGTAGTTCGCTCGAAATACGCCGTTCCGCAGCTTTCAGAATGTACTCTGAAACCCCTTCACCCGCTTTGTTAGCCTGCTTTACGATCTGTTTTCGCTGCTCTGCACTCATCCGAATTGTAACTTTTTCACTCATATGAATCACTCCGTAGTTCCGAACTCGAAATCAGTCTCTGCCTCGATACCACCATCGGCGATAACTGCATCCGGCTCTGCCTGGTCAAGTGCTACAGACACCACGTCCACCAACTCATCTTCGCTAAGATCATTGAGGACGTGTTCAGCCTTCTCAGGCGATAATCCGTGATTCGTTAGCTCTTGCTCGACTGCTTTGGAATGGACGAACTCTTCGAAGTCAGCAACGTGGGGATCAACCTCGTGAG
Organism: Haloarcula sp. CBA1127; assembly: GCF_001485575.1. Taxonomy (NCBI): domain Archaea; kingdom Methanobacteriati; phylum Methanobacteriota; class Halobacteria; order Halobacteriales; family Haloarculaceae; genus Haloarcula; species Haloarcula sp. CBA1127. Next base: position 38,862 of record NZ_BCNB01000005.1, on the reverse strand, counting down.
CAACAACGTCCAGCGCATCTTCCGCATCAGCGTCGAGGTCGATAATCTGCTTCTCTTCCCACGACGTCTTGATCGTCAGCGGGTAATCGCCGTGTTCATCAACGCGGACCAGTGCTTGCGAATAGCCCTGTCCGTCACCCAGTGACTCTTTCCCGGCTTCAGCGTGCTGGATGTAGGACTGCTGTTCGCTCGTCAGGCCAGCGCTTTTCGCGGTCTCATCACCTAGCTCTGGCTCGCGGTGATGCACCTTGATCGGACACATCCCCGCAATTTCCTCAGCAGCGCCCTTGTCCTCGAACTCTGAGAGCGTCTGGGACAGCATCACCAGCCGCAGTCCGGCGTGGCGCTGGTGCCGAGCAATCTGGTTCAGCGACTCCAAGTTCGCGTCGTCGTTGAACAGGTAGTGAGCTTCGTCGATGATGATCTCGACCTTCTGCTGCATATTTTTCGCCTGCTGGTACAGCGTCGACAACAGCAACTGCATAATGAACGACTGCTTGCCGAGGCCACTGCCCGAGCCTTCGACCTGCTGGAGATCCAGATAGACAGCCTTGCTACTGTCGTCGATCAGCCGCAGGTCCGACTCTTTCGAGAGATTGCCGAACGTACTTCCCGGCCGGAACGGATGCAGCGCAATCGAGAGTTCGTTTGCGTACTGCTGGATTTTCTCCTGAGAGGACTCCGTCGTTGCTCCGGGGAACATTCCCGGGTCTGCTTGCAGGCGGTCGACAACTTCCAAGAAATCGCTCAAGTCCGGCGAGTTCGCCGGCGTATGCGTCGACGGGTCCGCTGGGTCGATATCGGACTCAGCGAAGATCGTGTCGATCAGGAACGTGATGAGTCCGCTGTGCATCTCCAAGTCGACATCCCGCGATTGCAGGAAGTTCTCGATGACCCCGTACACTTCGTCTTTTTTTGCTGAGACGGGCTGCATATCCGGGGACTGTTCAAGAACATGAGGCGGCGTCGGATGCATCTCGCACGGATTCAGCGGCGTCTCGCCGCTGATTGTGATCGTCTTTGCATCCAGCATCTTCGCACTGCCGTGCATATCCCCGACCGGGTCGACGTAGATCTGCTTGACGTCCGACCGCTTTTTCAGCATCCGCATCGCCCGAGCCTGCGTGCCGTGAGTCTTTCCGCCGCCAGGCATCCCAGTCACCAGCTCAGAGTGGCCGGTTTCCAGTGCCCACGGGTCGATCAACAGCGAGGAGTCGTTGTGCCCGTGTAGTCCGTACTCGATTCCGTCGTCCATCCGCAGGTAGTTCGACGAAAACGGGAACAGCGACCCGAGCGCTTCCCCAGTCATCGAGGAGAGCCGGTTCTGCCCGAGTTCGTTGGCTCCGATCGGCGAGACTGTCACCAGTCCTGCTTCCTGCCGGCGGGTCGTTCGCTTGACCCCACAGTTCGACGGCGAGTCCCGCAGCAGCGTTTCGAGCCGGTTCGTTTGCTTCCGCAGTTCCTCTTCGGTCTCGGCAGTCAACCGGATGAACGCGCCGACACGGAACAGCGACGTGTGGTTGCGCCGGACCATCTGCCGGATGTACTTCGCCTGATTGACCTCCTGCTCGATATCTTCAGCCTCAAGTTCTCCCTTGTCGTTTTGCAGCATCTTCAGCGACGAGATCCACTCTTTCATCACCGAGACTGCTGCATCCGAGTCGTAGGGATCAACGTAGATTGAGACGTCGACGGCAAGCTCCGTATCCAGCAGCAGTTGTTCCAGCATCCCACTTGTCGGATGTTCGGGATACGTCTCGATCCAGAAGCACCGCGTGTACGTCTCCTGATCGATGAGGGCGTGGTCGGCTTCCCATTCGATATCTGTTGGCGCGACCAGTGACCGGTGGTTCTCTCCCGGTCTATGCAACTGGGAGACGAAGTCAGTCTCGTCGACCTCGTAGTCGGTCCCGCCAACGTCGTCAGTGTCCATGCCCTCCGCAGCGTCGTGGGCTGCAGCACCCTCGCCGTGCTTGATGAGTTCCCGCGCGGAGTATGTCACCGGGGAGACGGAGGACGCCTCTTCGTACTCGCGTTCCGACCGGGTTTCGCAGGCCCAGTAGTCCTCGGTCAAGTGGGCCAGTTCGTGGGGGCTGACCGACCGGCTGCGACACCGGAACATATTGTTGACTGCTCTGTCGACGGTTTCGAGCCGGTCGTGGAGTTTCTTGGCCTTAAACTCCTCTCGCTCGGCATCAGTGAGCGTGTCACTGTCGAATCGAGTGAACAGCCGCCCAATGACCGGTATCCCAGTCAAGTAATCCGCGATGGAGTCGCTGTTCATCTGGAGGTCGTGAATATCGTCGTCAGTGACCCAAACGACGATGTAGTACTTGCGCTGGAGTTCAGTCTCAGTCTCAACGTTGCCGCTGTCGTCGGTGTAGCGGTTGACGAACTCCATGAGGACTCCCCGGAAGATCGAATGGCTCTCCGCGTCGGGGTCGTCGAGTCGGTCGACGTGTGCCTGGATATGGGACTCGTTATCGACCTCGGCCGTCGTGACGTGGAGTTTCGCCCGGCCAGTCAGGGATTCAGACAGGCGTGTGAGCGACTTGACGGCTTTATTCCATTTCTCGTCGTCCTGCAACGACATATTGGCGGGCTCGACCTCGACCGCGCCGACGTACGCTCCGTCGACGCGCTCAATGCCGTGGGGCATGACCCGCTCTAGTCGCGTGACCTGCCGAGTGTCCTGATTCCCCTGGCCGTGAGTGTACTGCCGCTTTTTCACGAGCCAAAACAGTTTGACTCGCAGCCACTCGGTCAACCGATAGTGGTCCGGACGGACTTTGTGCAGGATATAGAGGAAGACCTCGACGACCGCTGTGAGAGCCAACGCTGGGAAGAACAGCGCCGCTGGTACGAACGGCATCCCCATCGCGACGAGGAAGCCAAACGGCGGGATGAGGAACAGGATGAGTTCCCCCAGCGTGTAGTCTCCCCAAAAGTTGGTCGAATCTCCGAGGGATTCGTGGATGATGTTCGTATTGTATTCTTCGTTATCAGCCATTAGTCGTCATCCTCCCGGTGGGGCAGGCCGTCGCGATACACATCCGGCCCTAATACATCGTCATCAGTCGCAAACACGTCTTTGAGCGTGTCATACGACTCGGATTCATCGGAGTCCGTGGTCTCAGTATCGTTCTCGTCGAAGTCGTCGTCGGAGAACGGCGGGGCTGAGTCGGACTCGAACACTCTGGTATCGCCGGAGTTGATCTGCGTCTGGCGCTCCATCTTGGTTTGCTGCTCAATCTTCGTCTGGCGTTCACTAATCGGGGTGTCGTCGCTCTCAGAGTCCCCGGACGAACTCCCATTAGTGAACCTGCTGTTGAGGGCACTTCCGGCAGATGAGCTACTGGACCCGCCAGAGGGCGGTGAGCCACCAGAGCCACCGGACCCGCTACTGCCACTGCCGCCGCCAGAGGGCGGAGCGGAACCGCCTGAACCGCCTGAGCCACCGCCGCCGGAACCACTGTTGCCGCCACCTCCGGAGCCGGTAGGACTACTGCCGCCGCCGGAACCGGTAGGGCCGGTGTTATTGGAACCCCTCTTCATGCCAGCGGGGTTAGCAGCCATCTGGCGGTGGACCATCTGGGCACCCGTGGCAGCACTGCCGACACGCCCTTTTGCAGCGCTTGAGGCAGCTCGAATCGTGCCACCCGTCGCCATTGCTGCGCCGGGGCCACCGACCGCTCCAGCGCCGGCTGTCGCCGCTGCACCAGTGGCCGCCGCACCCACCTTGAGTGGCTTTTTGCCACCGGCGAGTGCCTGTTCGCTGACTTGAATCGCAACGCGGCTACTACGCTGGATGAGGATCTTCTGTGATTTTGCCGCCAAGTACAGCGTCACGAGGCTGATGAACAGCGATAACTTAGAGGGGAGTCCCCAGTTCGTTGCCTCGAAGCTCATTCGTATCAGGATTGCAGGTGGGATGCCCGCAGCAAGGACTCCGGGATACGCGCCGGCGACCTGTTTTGCCAGCCCCGAGAAGCGGTTCAGTGGCCAGACTTCGACTGCCCAGAACGTCGCGACCAGCGGCATCGAGAGGGTCATCAGGAAGACCAGCAGCCACCGGGTGATGAAGATGAACGCCGCCTTCAGGTAGACGTACAATCCGACGATCATCAGAACGACGAATATCCCCAGACTGAGCTCCGCAATTTGCTCGGCTGAGCTGATTAGTGTAGCGATCTCTTCTTTCGACTGACCGGAACGGTAGATTACATTTCCGATAGCGTCGAAGAACTGAGTCCCCAGTGAGGCCACTGGGAGCCAGAAGAACAGCGAAAGAAATGCGACTCCGAGGCGACGTAGGAGTTTCTTCCGGATAACCGGGTTCATCGACCCATATCTAAGCCCAATCATCGCCAAGACGATGAACTGCAGTCCGAGCGCCAGGCCGACTACCCCCTCAAAATAGATACCCGATATTAGCGAGTCCCATGGGGCATTACTCGCAGACTCAAATGCAATGTCGACAGGGGCTGCTGAATTCGGTCCTTCAGGAGCAGGCGTCCGCACCATCGGATCAATAATGGCTTGGAAAAACCCATCAAGATAGTTGATTATCTGCGTTTTAAGTTGAGCAAAGAAGCCGCTGATACCAGCTGTAATTGCCGATGAGAGTTCTCTAATTGCCCTCTCGACGATTTCCTTAACGATTTCTTCACCAATTTCCGACTGCATTGCTACGTCTCCATCTCCGTCTTTGTCGGGGTTGTGGTGACCTCTTCTGGCTCACCAGCTAGGGTTCGTTTGCACCCGTTACCGGTGCTGTCAAACCTGTCGGTATACTGTATAGGTTGGATGACAGTAACCGGGTCACTCCAGAGGAATCCAACAGTCAATTCCTCCTCTCTTAGAGTTGTTTCTTCAACTTTTACGCAGTGCGGGCCATCAGCGAGGAGAAAAGTAAATTCGACAATCCCGGTTTCACCCGGCTTTATTGGTTCAAATGCCTTGCTGTCTTTGTTTTCTCCGTTGAGGATTGTCCGCGTTGCTGCGCCAGTTCGCTGGCCCACATTCCGGACAACCATCCCTAGGCTATCGTCGCGGATCTCTTCATGCTCAGTCCCGGGGACGATTTCCTCAAACTCAAACGTGGTGCCCAGTTCGAGTGGGAGTTCAGTTTCAACGTCATCCCCACGGAGATAGAGCGTGTGCTGGCCCCGAGGCAGCGGTTCGTACGAGTCCTCTCCTTCTGTTAGTGAGAGGCGTGTCCGAGTTTCACCGGAGCTGAAGTAGTCGCTGGAGAACTCCCGACCGGACTCTGTGATGATGCTAACCGATGACGGCTCGATCTCATCGGTCACAGCCACCTCCAGAGCCAATTGGCGGCCGTTCTCGACAATCTCAATCGATGTTTCTTCGATGTAGTCGGACTGCTCTTCTGGCGGGCTGGCACTTCCGCCGTCTCCGCCACTGTCATCAAACAGCCCGCCACTGCATCCTGCAAGCGTGGCAAGACTCCCGCTGAGGAGTCCCAGTACTGTTCTACGGTCGATACTGCTATTTCGTGGTATATCTTGCTTTGTCATGGATTATACCAACCAACAAATTTGCCTCTCGTCCAGACGTCGTAGCCATACAGCGCCAGCACAGCCGGCAACAACGTCAGGAGCGTCACTACAGCGAGGTCGATGAACTCCGAAAGGTCCGGAAGAGCCACCTCATACGCAACGCGTTCTTGCGTGTCCCGAACCGGGACAACACGCCCTTGCTCCCACCAGATTTGGGTCGGACGATACGTGACTATCGCCGAGGAGACTTCGCCCTGGTCGACAGTGACGGTGACCTCATCATCGCCAGAGAGTGATTGTTCGACCCGTGACTGTCCCGTTGCGACAGTGACGTTCCCTGCCGCAATCGGGAAGCCAGCCTTCGGTTCGACCCTGACCAGCAGGTCCGTCGAGTTGTCGGTCGAATTGACGACCTCAGAGGTGATGTTAACCTCCCGGATTGGCGTCGGGTTCGTCGAGTCCGCTGGCTGTTCGATACTGTTTCCGCGGACGAGTCCGTTGATCTCGAAGTTCTCTGTCCGGAGTTGCTCCGCACTCCGAATCGTGAACCGATCCGTGGTTGTGAACGACGCCGACCGGTTGACCCGAATCTCTGGTGGGAGCGTGGTCCTGTTGGTCCCGTTAGCGGTCGTGTTCCCCGTCGTGTTCACAGTCGCATTCGTCGGATACACTGCTTCCAGTGATGGCACGAACCGCCAGCCGTCGGAACTCTCGTTCTGAACGCGGTTGACCGTGACTTCTGGACCTTCCGTAGCCCGGACAGCATGGGTTTCAAGCGGTCTTACTGGCGTCGTCGTGTTCTCCGACCAGTTTTCCCAGCCGGGCGGTGAGCGGGTATAGAACCGCCACTTGCTCCGGACCTCGTATCCGGCATCGAACTGGACGCTCTGCCAGCTGCCGGGGATTACAGTCCCGATTCGATAGTCGTCAGTCGTGGCCCCTCTGCCGTTCGGAACGACGCCGGGCTCGACGACCATCTCCCGCTCGGAGAGATTCTCTACTTGGACCGTCTGTGAGTCCGTGACCGTCAGTTCGTACTCATCAATCTCATCATCGTCAATCTCCGAGAGATTCGTCGAGATCGTCGTCACCAACTGGAGTTCAGTCGTCCCGTTGATCTCGGTATAGTTGAGCGTGGGCTGGGCGGCAGTGCTGTTGTCCATTGCAGTGCCGTTGGCATACAGCGTCGTGTTCGTCGACGTGTTCACCACTCGGAAGTCGTCCTCGAAGAACTCCGAAATGTACACCCGGTAGTCATGGATGGAACGAACGGTCCCATTTGGACGGACCAGACGCGTCGTACCTGACCCTCGATGGACAACCGTCGATGGTTCGACGCTAAAGAACGTGACGTAGGCGTCACGAATCCAGAGCCCAGAGCGAGTATCCGTGACGTTCACTGGTTGCGAGGAGGTCTCGATACCAGTCCGGAACGAGTCGTGTTCAGGCCGGTTCCACAGCGTCGTGTTCGACGGTTCGCGAGAGAGCATATCTCCCGTACATGAAGGCAGAACAGCCAGCGTGCCGTTCTCGGCCCGGTCGGCCCGTGTGAGGTCTGGATGATCGGGGTCGCCAGACCACAGGGCACGGAAGAACGTGTGATTGTGGTTGTACGACCGGTTAGGTGGGAGAACACCCGCCGTCGCGTTGTCCCCAACAGAGGCGTTTGCTGGTGGGTTTGAGGCATTCTCGTAGCACGAGACTTTCGCGCTGAGGTTCTGCCTTGCTCCCATTTTGACGGACCTATTCACGCCTGTCTGGTTCGTTGCCGGCTCTCGGTCAACGGACTCATTGCCCGCGGTTTCGTTGGCTGCCGTTCCGTTGGCCGCTGGGTCACGGCCACTGAACTCGTTTGTTTCAGTGTCGTTCGCTTCCGTTCCCTCTCCGCTGGAGCCATTCGGTGCGGTGGCGTTTTGTTGTAGTACCCCCACGCCACCGTGGCTCGAACCGATGAGGAAGTGTCCCGTCCCCCGCTCAGTCTGGATCTGGGCCGGGCCGGTAGTCCCAGACGTAGGCCCCGCAGCTGCGGCTGTCGAAAGCAGCGAGCAAAGGGCCGCGGTCACCAGCACTGAGCGGAGTGAGGGCATTGTGTGTGCTTAGAATGGCGTCACGCAGTCCGAGAAGCCGAAGCCGACGTTGTCCCCGAACTTCGTGATGAGTTCTGGAGCCACGATTGCCAGCACAACAACGCCCAGACCGACGAGCGAGAGGATGAGGTCCCGCCGGGCCTCGTTTTGCTGGTTCGGGTTGCCAGAGGCCCGCATATACGACAGGCCGCTCCGACCGACGAAGACCATCGTCGCCGGCAGGCCAAGGCCAGCCAGAGCCCCAAAGACGACGTTGACGCCGTCTTCGACAGCTGTGTTGCAGTAAATGTTCCCGACATCGGTCTGGCCCATCGCAGAGCCAGCAAATAGCGTGAGGATCAACAGCAACTGCGTTGCCGGTCGCACGCCGGGCGTGAGCCACGCTTCAGCGAATCGGCGCTTTGCGTGAGTGTAGAGTGTTGGTTGTGAGGTCGATTCGTTCGGTGCGTTAGTTTGGGTTGACATGGATGTCTCTGTTTCGAGCGTCTTGCTTGGCCACCGATTCCCCACCGGTGATCCGCTATCGCGATTGTGTTGGTTTTCTTATACAGTTGGTGAATCCTGTCCTGAATCCGCCACCACCTACTGACAGTGGAATGAACAAATAACTTGTGTCTCAAATATACATTACTCTTGTATAATACGTTGTATTATACTGGGTTACCTAATCGTACGCTGTGGCTTGATTTTTAATGCCCAGTCAGATTGTCTCGTAAGCCGTATTTGAGGTTAATCATAAGAAATCTTATACAGTTGGAAAGTCTAGAAAATAGGCTAAATAGTTGGTAACAAAATCGAAAATATTGTCTGTTTTCTGATAGGTAAGATACATCAGGTAAGACTAGAACTTATCGATAGACGAAAGCATAACCCTGGAACGTTGACAGCCGTGACGGAGACATCCCCCGGTCAGGACGGTCAACATGTCTGACGCTCCTGAGAGTTTCAACCACCGACTGCACACCTTCTTCGTCCGCCTCTGCTTCTACAACGACCGTCACCGACTCAGGCAGTTCTTCCTCGGCTTGCTGACTCAGTTCTTCAGCTCGGCGCTCGTACTCAGCGCTGGTCTTTACCACTCTCCAATTCCACTGGAGCCGATTCCCGCTCACTCACTCCCTGTTGTTTCTGCGCTGACCGAACGTTTATCCCACTCATGCAGCAAATAGAGATATGGCCAGTTCGACACGCAATGGAGATCCCCATGATGACGAGATTCGGATGTGGCGCGAAGGGGATATGTGGGTCATCACAGATGTCGAAACCGGCGTCACCACACAGGGTGAGACTCGCCAGAAGGCCCTAGAAATGCTCGACGATGCGGTTGCGGCCTACAAGGCCGAGCGCGGCCACGAACCTACCGACGAGGAACTACGAGAGCTGGGGATCGACCCCGAAAATAACACGACTGGTGATGGCGAGCTACCCGAGTTCATGCAGTAAATGGCACGGAGTACGTTTTCTGGGAGGGATGTCGTGAAGGTCTTGGTTAATGTCGGCGGCTTCGAGTGGCGCCGGACGACTGGTGACCACGCCCAACTCTACTACCAGCACCCGACCAACGAAAGCGACCAACGACGCGTTACCATCCCGCTGCACGACGAGGTCAAAACGGGGACGCTTCGAAGCATCGCCGACGATGCCGGCGCGAACGATTTTGCAGCGTTCTGTGAATGGGTCGACCGCAATTCGTAGGCACTCTGAATCGCTGCCCCGGATCGAAAGTTTTCAGACTTGAAGGACCGGCCAAACACATCGATAGAGGGGTGTGACGATTCTGAGGACAGGCGAACACATCGACAGAGGGGTGTCCAGCCACCTTTTAATTATTATTTCTGCTTCAATAAAACCAAATATACAAATTCAAGAGGCCTATGCGAATCGAAATTAAAAATCACTCCAAAGTTCGATCGTCGTGATTTCAGGTGTTTCTGGGATTCTCTGAGACGATTACACATCGATAAAGGGGTGTGACGTGCGTCTGACGGAGGGAGAACTAGTCATACTACTAACTGGATTTAACCAGAGTGTGTTCAAGAGGTACGTGTCGTAGTAACGGTTAGCCGATACACATCGATAGAGGAGTGTTCCTTCAGCTTTGATAACAGTCAATAGAAGGGTTTTACTAAGTCTGATTACGGATCTGTGCTTTCACAACAGACTCGACAGCGTCGGTAGATACCATATCGATACGTGAGTCTTCACGAAGCGTCTCAAGAATTGTCTCGGGTCGCTCACCGAACTGGAATTCTAAGAACATTCCAGATGTTGGACCGTGACTCCGCCTCTCGAAGTCAACGAGTGAATACGTCGTCAGCTCCTTCATTTTATTAACATACGTTTCCTGGTGATACTGATCGGCATCAAGCGACTCGGTGAGGAATTGATAGACACGATATCCAGTTGTACTTCGGGCAGATCCATCATCAGTTTCAGCAGCGACCGTCGCTGTCGCATAGAGACACAGCTTCTTCTGGGTGCTGATACCCCGAACAACCTCAAGGACACGATTCTTTTCGACCTTTTGCTGTGCTTCTCGGACGTGTGCCTCTTGAACGCGATCATCCCCCTCGCGTTCGGCAAGTTCACCAGCAACGCGAATGAGATCGATCGCTTTCCGGGCGTCACCGTGTGTTTGCGCTGCAAAGGCTGCTGCAAGTGGGATCACGTCGTCATCAACAACATCATCGTGGAAGGCGTCCTGCCGCCGGCGAAGGATCGCTTGGAGTTGGTTTGCGTCGTAGTCGTTGAAATGCACATCTTCCGGAGTAAACGAACTCAGTGCCCGGCTTCCTACAGACTCCATCATTCTAGTGTCGTTCGAGATTGCGACTACCGAGATATACGCCGTGAGATCATCGTTAGCACCGGACCGCGAGAGTTGATACAAAAGCCGTGAAAATGCCGGCTCCTGCTTATCTCGACGGCCAACGAGCATATCGAGTTCGTCCAGCACAAAGACAACAGAATCGAAATGTTCGTTCACGATTCGGTAAAGTTCGTCCCACTTCTCTTTGGTCGCAACGCCGTGTTTCGGGACTTCGACATCCACGCCAGCTTGGTCAGCTGCCTGTTTTGCCAGTTCATAGACCGCAACCCCGAGGGTGTCTAGATCCTGGCAGTTGACCTCAATTGTTCCAAAGCTGATGTCGCGATTTTCACAGATACGGCTGATGTTGTTACAGACAGCCTTTGTAATGAGTGATTTTCCGGTACCAGACGGCCCATACAGGAAGAGATTTGGTGGACGATTATCTCCGAGTGCGACACGAAGCATCTTGGTGACTTCCTGAAGTTGTTCGTCACGGCCGACAATCCGATCCTCTTCAACAACGTAGTTTGGATCGAGAAGCGACCGATCACGGATCAGTCCGTCCTGTTCATCGAATTCAAGTAGCATATCCTCGATCGACTGCGTGGACTCATCAGAACTGAGATTGGTTGATGGCGATTGTCCGCCGCTGGCCGGGGAGTTTTTTTCATTGGAGTCCGGTTCCGATTCCGCCGTATTTGAAGAAGGGCCCGCTTGCGTCGTGGTCTCGTCCTCCGGTGTTCTCGAATTAACTCGAGAAGGGTCGGAGTCGTCAGTACCCATATTGTGGAGCATACGGGCAAGTCATAAAAATATTCCCCACCCCTATCGAAGTGTGATTTATCGTCTCAGACTATTGTTCGGGTCGAAGGCGGATTTTCAGCTATAGGGGTTCGAGAGAGCAGTAACGCCTAACGAAGTGTTCTAGCAGTAAGGATGGAACATACACACCCCTCTATCGATGTGTTCGATGTCTCGAAGGAGGAGGGCTTGACCGCGCAATTCATCACACAAAGGTACTGTGAGAAGCCCGATATTGCATGATTCACGGGATAGAGCGAGTTATAGTGGGAACCCGGTCTTAACGAACGCCGTCAGTTGCCTTGTCTTCTTCTAGCTTTCTAGAAAAGACACATACACACACCTCTATCGATGTGTTCGATTTGTCCTACAATATTTGTCTTTCTGTCCCCTAGGTTACGACAATTCTTATCGCGATCTTGCAGTCATCTATTCCGTTAACTAGCAGTGGCACGGTCTCTCGGCTCTGTTTTCCTCGCCTATTGTCCTAAATCAGTCTCTATGGTTGTTGCTAGCCTTTACTTGAACAGATCGAACACATCGATAGAGGGGTGTCTGTCTCCCCAAGCATAACACCCCGCCCAGCGTCTCAATCTTTCGAGGCACGAACTGTGACGCTCACACCCACATCACTGCAAACACATCGATAGAGGTGTGTATTGTAAACTGGTCATATTGTGGCTTGAAAATGACTTGACGACTCAGACTACTCTCGTCACCTCTCTAAGCTAAACAGGAATATCGCATTCTGGATGTTTCTCTGAGTTTCTGATATCCTTCTGTATGCTCTGTAAGCCAAACAAAATTTTGTGTTCCTCTGTCGGGTGAGAGGATGGCTAACCTCACAATCGGTACGTTCGGAGACGGAGATAGCGCTGACAGTGACCTCGATCCCAGTGCCGCAAGCATCGCCCGATGTGCGACGACGGGTCGCGCTCCTGATCGCGACGGTGGTAGTTGGGCATCCCCAGACGAGGACTGGGGGCTGACAACGCAGCGGCCAGTGTCGTCGATCAACACGTCGGCTGGTCGAGCGACAAAACAACAGACACGCTGGGTCGTTGACGGAGACGTCGGGGCATATGTTGAGGAGTACGCAGCTGGCGATGTCCTGCAAATCCCAGACACATACGGCGACTTCAGTTCAGTCGACACTCGAGTCACATTCGTCGATGGACTCGCTGATAGCTACGGCTTCGGAATTGACGCACAGGCGCTCGAAAAGGCATTCCGTGTCCTCACTGGTGGTGGGCGATATACTGCCTCAAAATACTCCGCGATTCCGTGCGGAAACCGGCCGTGGATTCTGACGGGGCCAGAAGGGACGCTCCTGTGCAGTTGTATGCCCGTTGACCAGCCAGAGAACACGTCGATGAGGGCGCTTGAAACACCGGAAACGACCCTCCAGATCGAGGAACAGAACAGAACGGTCCTCACGGGGGCCGCTGAGTTTGCCCATCTGCTGTCCGACGCTCTTGGAGTCGATATCGAGGAGGTGAGGTACTCGACTGTTAGAGGGGAAACCCAGCACACATTCGTCGGAGAGGAGGATAAGTACACGGTCAAGGCCAGTGACTTGGCACAGTTGCACGGGTTGACACCCGATCCATCCGTCATCCAGGGGGGAGTCAGCAGTGGAGTCCAGCCCCCAGGTAGTGACGATCTAATCTCAGTTGAATGGGACGGTCCCGACCATCCGGTTGGATATCTCGACGAGGGAGATGTGGTCGCCGGCTACGAATTTACTTGGGAGCAGCCCGAGGAGTCGCTGGAAGACGTTGCAGTCGTTCGAGAATATCGGATAACACAGAACCACTCGCGTTGGACAGTCGACTATCGCACCCATCGCCTCGCGTCGGTCGTTCCCTGACGTCGACGCCGCCCCATTTTGTGCGCCCTCCGGCAAGTGGAGGGTAATCGAGATGTCACAGTCCACAGCGGCCAGTAGCACCGAAGCAGCAACCACAGACGCCGAGGAGAGCATCCCAGAGACCTCGGCGGCTGACGAGACGCAAGCAGACATAGACAGTACGGACCTGCTAACGCTTGATGCGCCGAAGCATCTCCAGATTAGCGGCGAGGTTCAGTTGTTTGAGCGGATCTTCTCGGCGGCTGGCACGGTCACAGACAAGACGCGACTGGGGATTGCAGAGTCGGGAATCGCCATCCGAGCGGCCGACCAGCAAGGGCACTCGATGGTCGACCTGCGTGTTTCTGGGAGTTCATTCAGCACCTTCGACGCGGGGACGGGGACGTTGGGAGTGGACGTCGGACGGGTCCGTGATGCACTCTCGATTGGCGATGCAGGCGACCTTGCACAGTTCGCACTCGATGCGGCGAACAGCACGCTAGAAGTCGATATCGAGGGGATAACGCGCACCATCGAGCTTGACCCGGTTGAATCGCTTCGCTACCCTGTTGAAATGCCGGATATTGACATCCCGGCAACCGTCCACCTGAGTCCAGACGACATATCCCTCGGTCTCGATGCAGCAGATATGCTTGACGACCGGTTTGATCTCTCCGTTGACCCGGAATCCGGAGAAATGCAGTTTGCCGCAGACGGTGACACTGACAGTATGACGTACCGGAGGGAAGACACCGATCTAATTGCCTTCGAGCCTGCGGATGTCGAGGTAAAACTGGACTCGTCGCTCGTCAAATCAGCGAACGCTGGCCTTCCAGACGGAACGAATCGGGTGTTACGCATCGGCAACGAGGTCCCGCTCGTGCTGAAATCAGAGTTCCCTGACGCCGATGGAGCGATGCAGTTCGTGATAGCGCCGAAGCTCCCGAACTGACTCGGGTTCCCGTGGTTTTGCAGAAACGGTGGTGTGTCTTAACCAACAGCGACCGCCATACTCTTCCATTGTTGGTTAGCGCTAATTTTGTGTCTCCCCGGTCGAGTGAGGGATTTCCTTCATGGACCCGACCGAAACAGTTCCAGACTACGAGCGCTTCGAGCGTGAACAGATCGCCCAGGACCGCGACCGGCAGCGTCCTGATACTGTCGAGATCGACGAGCCACGGGGCCGCGATGTCGTCAACAGTCTGCTTGATGAGGGCGTGGTTGAACCAATTCCAGAACAAGAAGTCTTGCAGCACGTCCCCTCCGGACAGTGCTTCAACTCCGACACGGCGCTGGTGTACTTCCACAAGGGGTGGGAGGCTAGAAACGAGGAGTAGCCAACTCGCAGGCTAACCAACACGGTGCTCCATATTCCACTCAGTGTTGGTTAGCGGCAAGGCCTCTTCTCTGACGCGGCGTGCTGGCGTGTCCCGAGAGTTGATACCCTGTCAGAATTTTCCCAAGCGTATGGACCGCACTGACTGGCCGACACCCGGCCCGAACGAGCCTGTTCCGGCGTGGGACGAGTACCGGCAGCTGCGCGAGGCCGTCCACGACTACCTCGATCACGAGCCAGAGGACCCAAGATGGGACGACATCTGGCGGGCGCTCGGCGCGATCATGGGCGAGTTTCAGCGCGATGCGTTTGCCCAAGCCTTCGACCTCGATGAGCCTGCTGAGACAGCCTGCATACGGCGTCTCATTACGGGCGACGATGAGTGCCCGCACTCGCCGCTTGACGCCGACAGCGACCCGAAGGGACCGCCTCACAGCCCGCCAGCAGACGATCACTCGACACTCTGGCTTGACGATGGTGAGCCGGCGTTGTACTCGATGCACGTTTACCCCGGCAATATCGAGCGACTGGAATCGCAAGAGCCACCCCACAATCTGTGGTTCGACGTCTTCGAGTTCGCTTCCGAGTGGGGGCTAGAAGTCTCTGTTCTCCCGAAATCGTGGTACAACCTTGGTTCTGCTATTCACGTCGTCTTTTACCCGCCAGAGAGATACAGAACGCGGTCCCAACAGCAGTAGTCAATTTTCTGTCCCCCAGTGGAGGTGCTGGGGCGTGCCCGAGAGCGTGTCCCGGAGATAGATCAATGTCAACGATACAGTCAGATATGCCGGAGCAGTCCAGCCAGCAGACCACTTGCACCTTCGACGATTCCGACTCCCGAGACGAGGAGATGCGTGACAAACTCGATGCGTGGGTCGAGGATCTCGTCGACCTCACGAACGAGGCCCAGGCCAGCGAGCAGTTCCAGCAGTGGCTTGACGTCCAATCGAAGTTCCACGACTATTCGGCCCGGAACACGCTGCTCATCAAGCTCCAGTGTCCCGAGGCAACCCGGGTCGCCGGCTACAATACGTGGCAAAATGAGTTCGACCGCTACGTCCAGAAAGGCGAGGACGCGATCTGGATCTGGGCTCCAATTATCACGAAGAAGTGCCCCGCGTGCGGAAACTCGCCGTCGTATCACGAGAACACGGACTGTGAGTACGACGAGACAGACCCCGAGCAGTGGCGTCGAGGGTTAGTCGGGTTCCGGCCAACGTCGGTGTTCGATATCTCCCAGACCGATGGCGAGCCGCTTCCCGAACTGGAGACAGAAGCCTACGGCGACCCGGATGGACTTGTCGAGGACTTGTTGGACGCCACCGACGAGATCGGTGTCGACGCGAGAATCGTCGCTCCGGAAGAGTGGGAGCACGGGTCTGCACGGGGTGTCTGCGAGCGTCGGAGCGTGACGACCACGAATCCGATGGTGGAAGCAGTCGACCGTGACAATCGGGCCGCTCTTGCGAGTACACTGATTCATGAGTTCGCACACGCCGATCTTCACTTCGATGTTGCGGATGAGGCGGAGCGTTCGAAGCGTGAGGTCGAGGCCGAGGCAGTTGCCTACGTGGTCAGTCGCCACTTTGGGCTGGACCCCGACAACTCGGCGTTCTACCTCGCGGCGTGGGACGGTGACGCACCAGAGACGTTGCGGGACCGGCTGGACCGTATCTCATCGACTGCAGCGGATTTGATCGATGCCGTCGAAGGTGACAGCTGAGAGGGTGCGGTGTCTTTCCAGTCGTGCTTGAGAGCCATATTTTGTGACTCCCCTTTGGAGTGAGGGAGTCCAAGATGCGTTCAACAGCAGCGTCGGGTGGCAGCCCTGTCGGACAGTTTCTGAGTGTGCTGGCAGAGTTGCGTGACCAAATCGGCGGCCCATACTACCTCGGGGATGTGAACGGTCGGCTGGAGTGGCCCGACCGGGGAGTCTACTTTTTCTTCTCGCCAGCAAGCGACCTTCGCGCAGCGACAGCAGTCGACTGGCGACTCTCCCGGATCGGGACCGTCGGCGTCAGTGCAGGCTCATCGAATACGCTCTGGAACCGACTCAGGCAACATCGTGGGAACGTTCGCGGGAAGTACGCCGGCGGTGGCAACCATCGTGGTTCGATTTTTCGCTTGCACGTCGGACGGGCACTGATCGAGAAGCACGGCTGGCACGACGAGTATCCCCACTGGGGCGAGCAAAATCCCGACGCCGAGACGACTGCTGTTCGCGAGCAGGAACACGAACTTGAACAGCGTGTATCGGAGTATATCCGTGATCTGCCGTTTCTCTGGGTTGACGTTCCGGGCGACCCCGGACCCGAGTGTGACCGAGCGGTGATCGAAGCGAACACTATCGCGATGGTATCGAGTTATCGTCGATCCGCAGGGCCATCGGACCTCGATTGGCTCGGGTATCACTCGCCGAAATCTGAGGTGTATCAATCTGGGTTGTGGAACGTGCGACACGTCTCTGACGAGTTTGACCCCTCTGTCGTGGACCAGTTATCGGCGTATATTTCGTCAACAGAAGCGCTGGATCATCAATCGCGGATCTGAGAACGGAAGTGGTTCCGTAGCGAGAACCCAGTCCGCTCAACGACGAGTCCGTAGGCAATCCCAGCTAGTGGTGCGATTACGGGGACCCACCCCGGTACTGACGGCTCCGCCGAGAAGACCTGCCAGAGTGCAGCATACATGCTGACTACGTAGGCGGACGCAACGGCTGTCGAGAGCCGCCATCGGACTCCGGTCACGAGCCCAGCCAGCGGGAGGCCGTAGAACGCTACGTCACTCACAGGCGGGGGCAAGAAAGAGGCGACAGCAATCGCACAGAGATATGCCAGAACCATCGCTGTCCCCCCGATGGACGCGAAGAGCACCCGACTCGATATAGCACGCTCGTCGGCAGTGTCGCCCTGGTCGGACTGTTCATCGCTCCCCTCCGTCGTCGGTCGGTCGGTTGGAGTCCTCGTCGACCGTGGAATGTGGTTGACCTCCAAGCGGGAGGACCCTCGGGATTGCCCCGCCTGTTCGGTCACGTCAGTCTCAGTTTCCTCAGTCCTTGGGACGTCACTCTGCAGCGGCAGGACTCTGTGGGTGTCCTCTTCGGAACCGCCGGCTGGCTCTTCTTTGAGCGACATTGGGAGGTTCAGACGGCCCTCCTGCTTGACATCGTCCTCGCAGGTCGGGCACACTGTCAGTAGGTTCGTGGTTTTGTTCGTCCCGCCGTTCTCGGCAGGGATTCGTCGCAGGACCTCCAACGCTTCCGAGGGGTACTGCATCTCGCAGTTGGCGCAAGTGTTGTTGTCCAACTGCTTCCGGAAAACAATCCTGTAAGGCCAGTCCGGAGGGTAGTCGCCCCGGTAGCTGTCAGGGTCGTCGTACTGCGATTCGATGCCTTCCTTCATTCTGACAGACACTTCCTCTCGTCTCGGTATTTAACCCGCGGGGTCGTTTTTTGCCGCGCCTGCCAGCTGGGCGCGCCGGTGGGCGCGCTCGGTGATTTCGATGTCTTCTGAGGCACGACACTCTTGGTCAGCGGCGGCTCTCGGCGATGCACAGCGGGCTGATTACATCGGGTTCCTTCATCGCGAGCCCTTCGTAATCGATGCTTACCGTCTCGGATTCACCGTCGGTGTTCGCGAGGACTACTCGTATCAATCCAAACTTCGGAACGTCGAGGTCCCGGTTGAGATTCTAGACAACGACTTCCGGAATCCTGACTTGGACCGGTACATTGAGCGCTTCGAGCAGTACGAGCCGTCGGTCGGGATGCTCGGGGACGCATACGACCGACAGGAGGCGAGACGGTACAACCAAGCCGGACGGGAGCTGAAACGGAAGTTTCCGGAGACTGAGGTCATCATCGTTCCGAAATGCCACGAAGCAATCGACGTAATCGACGAGGACATGATACTTGGCTACCCGATGGGGTATTCTGACCAGACTGCCGAGGAGTACACGGACATCGTGGACTGGCGGGGACGGCGAGTGCATCTGCTGGGGGCAAGTCCGACAAAACAGTATCCAGTGATCGAGGAACTAACACAACCGCGCGTGACCGGCGAGGAGCCAGCCGATATCGTTGGCGTCGACTGGAACGGGGTCCACTTAGCGGCACTTCACGGGGAGTATTTCTCACCACACGGCTACGGGAGTGCGGACCATCTCTCGATCCAAGAGACGGTTCGAGAGAGTTTGCGACACATCCGGTCATACTGGAAATCGCGGGGTGTGTGGCCCACTGCAGAGAGAGACCGGAATCCGCTAACAGCGGAACCGATGGACCCCGTCTGGGCTGCTGACGGTTCGAGAGCGACTGTGAATGGCCTTGAGGATGCGATTGTCGTCGAGTACGAGAACGGACAGACGCTCGCGTACCGGAGCCAACACGAGCGAGACAGAGTGGAATACCGGGCAGGACTCATCCCCACTGAGGTCCACGGCTAGAGCCGACCGGACAGCCTCAGAGAGTTTTGTGACTCCCCGTGGGGCGAGGGAGACAGATGACTACTACACAGACTGAGCGAACTCGTGGCCGCTTCGTACTTGTCGGGTGCGGTGACGCGAAAACCGACGATCCAGCTGAGGCTCGCAGCCTCTACACATCGTCATATTTCTCGGTCAAGCGGTCATATGCTGAGGCCGCTGTCCAGTGGGCTCGAACTGCTGACCGACGAGCGAATTCTTGGGGTGTCCTCTCTGCGGAACACGCGATACTAATGCCTCGGCAGACGGTCGCCCCGTACGACACGGCTATCAAGAACCTGCGTGGAGAACCCATCGAGGGTGAGCCACACTACCGGCTTCCATCGGGCGACCGAGTCGAGACCCAGCTAGATCGGTGGGCGCTCTGTGTCCATTCATCACTGGGCGATTGGCTCCGGCGGCCGTACGCAGCCGATCAGCAGGAGTCCCCCTGTCGAGAGTTGGTTGTTCTGGCCGGCAGCGACTACGTCGACGTGCTGGACGAGCGTGGTATCTTCGAGGGACGACCAACTGCGATTCGGACCGGGCGGGAGACGTACACTGCCCTCCCGCCGAAAGCGACAGTCCGCTTCCCCTTCCAGGAGCGAGACTTCGACGGGATGTTCGATCAGATGGGCTGGCTTTCAGACCGTGCCGAAGAACTCTCGTCGGCAGCGGCTCCAGCCCGACGATCAGAACTCTCAGCCTTTGACGGGGGCTTCGAGCGCGACTCTGCTACGTGGCAAACAGGGCACAGTGGCGTCGACGTCGAAGGGACTGAGCAAGCGGGGCTGGATGCATTCGAGAGCGTCCCTGAGCGGTTCCTTGCCACGAGACAGACGAGTCTTACGACCGACGGTGGGGCAGGTGATCGAGCTGAGTAGCACGCAAACCCACGATACCGAGCTTCTTAACCAACACTCACGACTTCTGTTGGTTAATACGCTGGATCGAGCGATTTTGTGTTCCTCTGGCGGGTGAGAGGATGACTGCAACTGACCCGACTCAGACGCAGGACGGACAGCCAGACCAGCAAGCCGGCTTCGACTTCAGCAAGCCCGGACAGGAGCATGAGATTGAGGTGTCGTACTCGTGGGGGTATGTCGATACCATCTACATGGACGACGACGGCGAACTTGTCCGCTCACAGGATACTGACGGCTACTATCGCAACGACGAATCGTTCGAGTGTACCTGCGGGGAGACATTCGGTTGCGAGAGCAAAGCAAAATCCCACATCCGAAGCGAGGGCTTCCGAGGCCCGCCGGTGCCGGTCGCCGGCCATCCAGAAGCATTGCGTTGGGAAAACGAGACGATAACCGACTTCGGGGGGAATGTGGAATTCATTCCAGATGTCGCGAACACGGCTGGCAAAGTTGTCAGCGGGGCTGACTACCTGATCGCAACGGCCCGGACGACACTGACGCCGCCAGCAGACCACGGGTTCGACAGCTGGGAGCCACTGCAATCCGGCCGCTTGGCGAATCATCGCGGCGACCCACTGTTCTCGGCACGGCTCTTGTCGAAGGCCATCGCGACGCTTTCGACCGGCCATCAGTACGTTCCAGAGCGATACACCCTCTACTTCCGAGGGCACACAGCACTGTACTTAGAAGGACCGGGAGGTGGGATTCTCATCGCTGAGCGGCTCCCTAGTCTCGACTAGCTCACCAATTTTCTGTTCCTCCGGCGGGTGAGAGGATGACAGAACACACATCCGAAGCCAGTGGCGGAGCATCTGAGAACAGTTCTGAACCGACCTTCGACGAGAAACCAATTCCAGTCGTCAAGCCACCATCGCCATTTGTCTGGAAGAATGAAGTAGTCTCTGTGTTCGATGGCGCTGTCACCGTTCGTCCGGAGTCTGCTCGCTATTCCATAGCCGGAAAAGTCGTCGACGGTGCGGAGTATCTTGTCGCGACGGCCCGAGAGACGTTCACCCCTCCAGCCGACTACCAGTTCCAGTCGTGGGACGTGCTCCAGTCCGGTCGCCTTGCCCTCCGGTCAGGCGAGCCACAGTTCCCGCCAGCGGACATGAGCCGTGCAGTCGCAACGCTTGCGAAGCATCCTGTGTACCAGCCAGAACGATTCACGATCTTCTATCGTGGGTGTGAACCGATATACATCGAGGGTCCGGACGCCGGCATTGTGATTACTCCCTGGTGACTCGATAGCGGTTTTCTGTTCCTCCGGCGGGTGAGAGGATGTCCATACACTCAGCGTCGACGCGAGCACAGTCGTTCCAGCATCGCCCGCCAGCGGAGACAGAGCAGTGTTCCTGTCCGATCCACGCCGGCGGAGACCCGTTCACGGCACCCCTCGGGATTCGATTCGCCGATCACGTCACCGTCGAACCAATCGACAGGGACACCGCAGCTGCCGTGTACGAGGCGCATCACTCATATATGGGGTC
Source organism: Haloarcula sp. CBA1127 (assembly GCF_001485575.1). Classification (NCBI taxonomy): domain Archaea; kingdom Methanobacteriati; phylum Methanobacteriota; class Halobacteria; order Halobacteriales; family Haloarculaceae; genus Haloarcula; species Haloarcula sp. CBA1127. The sequence goes on along the minus strand of NZ_BCNB01000005.1, from coordinate 17,584 downwards.
GCTACCGTCGGTCAATCTCGCCCATCACGGACTGTACTTCCAAGGCTCGCTCGTTGGAGCTATCACGTACCGCTACCCTCTGATCTCGAAAAAGCGCATTCGGTACGGCGTCGACGGCCAGCTCTGTCCTGAGCCCGTCGATATTGAGAGCCTTCCTGCAGAGATTCGATCGACTGCCCGGCGAGTGCTTCCGCCGACGGATACGCCAGTCGTCGACAGCGAGGTAATTTCTGGCGACTCGCTCGTCGAGGCCGCGCGGATCTGCATGGGCGTTCAGATGCCTAATCTTGCCTCAGCAGCGCTGGCTCGCTCCCAAGAACACTTCTTGCAGGCTGACGACCGCGACACTCGATTTCTCCTAACGTGGGTTCGCTCGGATTACGACGGGGCGATGGTTCGAGCACTGAAAGACAAGGGCTGGACCTGTACAGGCTACCGAGAACCAGGGCAGGCAAGCAACCGCGAGGACAAGCCGATTCGAGAGCGCTACAAATGGCGCTTTCTGTGCCCTGTGGACACTGCTAGAGAGCAATCAACACTTGCACGGTGGTCCCGATGAGCAGCGTCCAGCCCGAGGCAACGGCCGAGTACTGTCGATTCTGTGGAGACAGAGCCGATATCTCCGGCGAGGCGTACACGTACGTCCGGTGGCCCGACGAAGTGGATCGAGAGGATGGCGTGTTCCGATTCACGATCTGCCGGGACTGTGCGCTTCAGGACCGCGACAACGTCGAGCAGGCGTCGTCGCTCTTCCACGAGGCAGATCGAGACCATCTCCTCACCTGCGACGTCTGTGGGGCCGTTGGCTGTGGGTCTGCTAGTACTCGCCGTCCAGCAGCGGAGACATATCGACTTGCAAGCGTCATCCCCTGGTCAGTGAGCATCAACGGCTTCGACGGAACAGCGACCTCTTGCACTGAGTGCAGTCCTATCGTGCCGGTCGACTGCGTGAAATGTCCCGACCGGACATACGACAACGAAGTGCCGTGTCTCGTTGAGCCACCGTTTGACTCAGCTACGAAGACGACCGACGATGCTCCAACAGACAGTGAACAGGTTGAGATCGGCGGGTGGATTGAGTAGCCGGCGGTAGTTCCCTGAAACCGGTGAGTCTGATCCGCTGATGAGCAGTACAGAGTGGAAACTGCACAATGAACGATCTTGGGTGCCTTGATGAAAGCGTTGGTAAGTAAGAAGATTCAGTCCTCAAAAACCGCGTATTCTTGAGACTGTTCCCACATTTGCTCCCAAGGTTGACGAAACTTCTCGCTAGCACCGAACTTGACGGCGTACATCGGCTTTGTTCCAGCAGCGTGGAGTGAATCCCCTATTGCGAAGCATTGGTCGTCAACAAAGATCAGGCGGTCGTGGCACTTTCCATTTCTACGTACCTCGATACGGTGATTACTGTTAGAGACTAACTTTTCAGCCGCGTTGCTCAGGCCTTCCTTCTTTCCCTGTGTGAGGATACGTTTCTCAATATCTTCAGAGGTCTCTTTTAGATACCAGATTACTTCTTCATTAGCGTATGCGTCGATAATAAAAACCTCTTCAGTAGCCCGAGAGACCTTATTTTTTGTTTGATAGTAGAATTCTAGCTCATCTCCATCTTCAAATGCCTTCGGAGTAGCTGGTACGATCTGGTCTAAATCAACTTGAGGAAAATCACCGCCCTCTTTGAGGTCTTCTAGTTCATCTACGTAAGCATAAGGCTCAGGGACTTCATCATCGTCTTTGAAGTCTTGATAGATATATTTAAGAATTTCAAAACATAACTCCTCGTCTTCATGATACAGCCACATAAAGAACTCAAGAGTTACTTCTAATCTACTCTTTTGGAGACGCTGAAGGGAGCTAAGGATTATTGAGGATGATTTTTCGGCTTTGTTCAAGAGATTCTGGATATGTTCGTTCTCCTCGTCGTAGATGCCGTAATTCGTGAGGAGGAGAATCCAGTAGGATTTACTGAGATCTAGATCGTTTATCCAAAGAGCACACCTCCCAAGAATGGGCTGTTTTGCGTCTCGTTCCATATCTATAGAAGTGTAATAGCATCATTTAATACCAATTCATCACAGCTCTTACGAGCAGATTCACTGATTCGAGAACCTGAAACATTTGTAGTCTTGTTGAGCAGGTATTTCAGCCACCAATGCAAGTAAAAACCCATCCACAGGGGTAGTGAGCCCCAATTTTGTGTTCCTCTGGCGGGTGAGAGGATGTCTCAGAATATGTCCTGCCGTCGTTCGGAAAGCCTGTCTCAGCCAACCACTCCGCAGTTCGTCGAATCCATCGCGACAACTGTTCGAGCGCAGTCCGGGAGCGCCGATGTTGAAGCGGTTGTCCTCCGTGCGGTGGCCCGGCAATCGGACAGCGTTGCCCTGCCGGATGTACTCGAACTTCGCTCGCTTCTAGACGTCGACGGTGAGCAGGCAGACACGCTAGAATCTCGGATTACGAGTATCATCAGCGCCATTGAAGCCGAACTCGCTGGCTGGGACCGCCGGGAGGTCTTTGCATGAACTCAGTAGGGACAGCCACGCTGGGTGACTTCGGCGCTGGTGGCCCACGCTCGGATGCGTTGATTGACAAGCAAAGCGCGGCACAAGAAGCCGCTGTCGGTGAATGGGAATTTCTCGCTGTCGGCAACGACACGATCGGGTGGCATATTCCCGACACCGGAGCGACAGTCTTGCTTAAACACAGCAACGTTGGCTGGACGCTCGAACGGGCGACCAAACTGGTCGGGACGCGAAGCACACTCGATGCTGGGCTGGAGCTTGCCACCTCATACATGGCAGACAGACCGGAGGGAGCGTCGCCATGGCGATGATTGAGCGCGAGCAGTGGCGCCGCGAAGAACGCCAGCGTGTTGGGGCAGCACTGGCACGCGCTCGCCTCTGGCAGTCGGTTATGCCACACAAGGTCGGCTTCTGGGAGGCCATCGACGAGACGCTTCTAGCTCACTACCCGGACTGTCGGTACAAGCGAAGGACAACACTTGATAATTTCCGGGAGGAAGCCACATGAGCGACCCAATTCTCGACAAACTCCCTCCTGAACGGCTATTAGACGCCGACCACCTCCAGCCAATCGTCGCTGGCATCAACTGTATGCACTCCATCGAGACGATCCAGCAGTATCTCGCCTACGAGAACCAGCACGAGAGCCGGACGCCAGTCCAGTCTCAGCTTCGACTGCGGGCACGCGAAGTCCGTCGCGATGAGTCGGATGCCGAGGAGAAAGCCGTCGCGTGATTTCTGTGCCCCAGTGGGGTGAGAGGCGTCCCACGGAGGGCGCTCTACATACCGATTATGACTGAGAACAAGACAGACGAGACAGCTGCACAGCAATGCGACAGCCTCGACATCGACCCCGAAGCCGTGGATATCGGCGATGGACTGAAAACGGCTGAGGGAACGTCTGCAGTCGCTGTCGTCGGTGTTGACGCTGAGAAGGAGCAGGTGAAGGTGTACTCCCCGTCCGGCGAGCAGACGGTCAATCGCTGGGTCAGCATGGACCTGTTCAGCGTCCATTCTCCGAACGAGGACATCCAAACCGACGCCGACCGTGAAGAGTGGTTAAACGAGACGCTCCCGAAGAAGTCCCGGCATATCGACGGCAACGTGTACCTACTCAGGTACACCATCGACGAAAACGGGAACGTCATCGCGACTTAATCGAGGGTCGTACCAGCCTCTCTTTCGCTTTCTCTCACGCTCACGGTTCCCGAGCGCAAGCGCTCGGGGGACACGCTCCACCTTGGACCGGCAGGCCGGTCCGGCGGTCCCGCTTCTAGAGGCAGGCAAGGCCCGTCGTGATGAACCGGCCGCCAAGGAGCGCGCCATCGGGTAATTTCTGTGCCCCAGTGGGGTGAGGGGCGTCCCAGAGAGGACGTGCCGCCTACCGATTATGAGTAAGAATGAGACAGACAAGGCGACTACACAGCAGTACGACAACTATCCTGATCCCGACGCTATCGTTCACTTTGGCGATGCACCGGAGGCACTGGTCGAGTTGGTCGAGGAAACGCTGGAAACTTCGGAGAACCTGTCGACCTCCCGCGATCCATTGACCGAAACGACGCTACTCGTCGAGGAGGTCGACAATGAGTGACGACCACCTGTTCATCGTTGTCGAGGGTGTCGGGCCAGCTGACTTCCCGGAGAACGAGGCGAGTTCCACCAAGCAAGACGAGGCTGTTGCCCTCGCGAACGATATCCATGATCTGATTCGTGAAGGTACGGCAAGGAGGATATCGAGGGCGTCATTCCGGTGGTCAATCCCGACGCCCACGAGCAGATGCAGGCGACCGAGCTCTGATCGGGCGGTGAGAAGGCAGTTTCTTTAGCCATGGTGCCGGCTGCAACGCCTGCTCAATAAGCGTGCGTATGCAACAGAAAGTATTCATGCTGATTACTATATGCTCAAGTCATGCGTGACCGCTGGCTGAAGGCGTTCTGTGCTTTCACAGCGATATTATTCGTAACTGGATGTATGGGGATTCCCGCTTCGGAACAACCGGCCTCAGATCATCCAGTGTATCTCGAAAACTATGGCAATGAGAGCGCATCGTTCGACATTACTGTTGTACGAAATGCGACGGGGGAGACCGTTCACAATCAAAGTTATGTACTTGACCCCGACGAAGACCGAGAGGTCTACAACACCGATAGAGCGTCTCCTGATGGTATCGAGACGTTTCAAATCTATTGGACTGCGCGTAATGAAGCCGGGCAGGTAACTATCAAAACGAATCAGTGTTATGGAGGCGCATATGTGATGATTCAGGAAGACGGTACTCCCTCATCGACGTACGCGGTTTGCTGAGCAATCTCTCTGTCCTAACCGATACGTGCGCCCCCTGTACTGCCCACTTCTGCCCGATAGTAGACTTACGTCTTCACAAACTCTAACCCTCGAATTTTCTGCGCCCCAGCGGGGTGAGGGGCGTCCCAGAGAGGGCGTGCCGCCTGTTATTCATGGCTACCACAGAATCTAGTAGCGATGCCGCCAGCATCGATGAGAGTGAGATTGCAGAGGCCAGTCCAAACAGCCGAACCGTTCGAGCGCTGACCGAAGTCATGACGGTGATGGACTCGGTTGGTCGGGCACGCAACGCCGACGATCTCTTCCTGGTCAACTCTGGCTCTGGCTCAGAGTACCTTGTCGACGCTCGAACAGGGAGTTGCGAATGCCCGTGGAAGCAGTACAATCCCAACGAGGAGTGCAAGCACGAGAAGCGAGTCGCCTTCGCGACCGGCGAGCGACCCATCCCACAATGGGTGGACGACGAAGCATTGGACGACCAGTTCGGTATGCACGTCGACGGCGAACCTCGAAAAGCGGTCGCTGACGGTGGGGTCATGCAGGTTCGGTTCAACGACGGCGGCGTCACAGACCCCAAAGGGGACCCCTTGGCCGTCACTTCTGAGGACGCGCCACGCACGAAGCGAGCAAAACAGGAAGATATCGACGTTTCCTTTCTCGCAAAGCCCGGTCGCTACGAGATCCATTCGGCGTCAGGGAGCCGGTACGAGGTTGACGTGCTTGAGGAGACATGCAGTTGTCCCGATACCGCCGAGCGATGCAAGCACCGTCGCCGGGTCGAGATCGAGATCGAAGCCAAGCGAGTCCCGCGCCCGGATGGGAAACTGCCCGACGCCTGACCGGGCGCCACAGCGTGTTTTCTGAGCCTCCAGTAGGGTGTTAATGTCTTCACAAACTGTCCAGACAGAGCTGTTTGCAGCTGCACAGGGCTGTCCCGAGTGCGGCGGCACGCTCGATAGCAGCGGGCGGGAAACGCACTGTGAGAACTGTGGCCTGGTGACCGAACAAGACCAGATCGACCACGGGCCGGAGTGGCGAACGTACAATCGGGAGGAACAGAAGCGGACGGGTGCCCCCCGAACGGCCACTCGCCATGACCGGGGCCTGTCGACGAACATCGGCTCGGCTGAGAGTTCGGACATTTCTCCAAGACGGCGTCGACAGCTTGCTCGCCAGCGGCGGCTCCACAGTCGGTCGAAGTACTCCAGCAAGCGCGACCGGAACCTTGCTCACGGGCTCGGTGAAGTCCGACGCATTGCGAGTGCGTTGTCTGAGAGTCGGTCGGTCAAAGAGCAGGCATCCACGTTCTTCCGGGAGGCGCAGGACGAGGACCTGCTAATCGGACGGTCGATTGAAGGCGGTGCAGCGGCCGCTGTGTATGCTGCCTGCCGATGCACCGGGCTCGTGACGATGGGTACAGTAGCTGACGTTGCTCGGTGTTCTGCATCGCACGCTTGGAACTGCTACCGGACGTTTTTGATGGAACTCGAACTCTCAATTCCAGTATCGCTCCCGGTGGACTGGGTGGCACGGATTTGCTCGGATCTCCCGCTTGATGTTGCGCCGGAGGTTCGACAGCGGGCACTCGAACTGGCAGAGCGGGCAACCGAGTCCGCTGAGGTCAACGGGCGACCGGATGGGGTTGCAGCCGGCGCTCTGTACCTCGCCAGTCGGGAGTCAGATATCCGACTCACACAGGGGACGATCAGCGAGCCGTTGGATTTGCACCCAGAGACGATCCGCCAGTGGTTCCAGCAGATCGAGGAACACATCGTTGAATGAGGCGTCGTGACGGGCTGTTTTGCGTGCCCCGATGAGGTGCAGGGCGAGCCCGAAAGCGCGTCCTGCGAGAGAAATATGTCTGTAACTGATACTCCCGAATCGGCGGCACAGCACGACTCTGAGACTGTTCTTGCGTCAGTCTCGGCGCTGCGGTCGCCAACGATGGTCGTATCGTTTGTCGAACGCGTTCTCGTCGAGCTTCACCACGAAGCGCTGGCTGCTCGGTATGTGACCGATCTAGGGCAGGAAGGGAAGAAGACAATCTGGTGTCGGGTCAAGCACACGCAACTGGACGTCGACGCGGAGTATGTTCAGATTCGAGACGATCCACGAGTAGGTGTTGCTGTGGAACCGTGTTCGCGAGCGACGGTTCGGAGGCGACTGTGCCAGTGTCTTGACCACGACCGGTCTGGACGTGTTGATGTCCGGCCACTGGCTGGCATACAAGTGAGTGAGGACTGATCGTAGTTCAGGCCTGTTCTCGCATTGGCAGGCCGAGATCGCCGAGAGCAGCGTACTGACGAAGGACACAGAGATGTGGACAGACGGTCGTCGTCTGGAAGACCTCGCAGCTGCACCAGCCGGCGTGGGTCCCGTTGGGATGCTCGGCCAGCGAGCAGTTTACCGGACAGTCGCCGTCGACGGAGACGAGAAACAGGTCCGGACGACTACCCTCTGTCACGTCGACATCGGCATCGAGCGCAGCGTTCCACGTCGCTGACTGGCGCTCTCGGATCTGCTGGAAGTCGAGATCACGGGTCCCGCTGGGCTGGCGGGATATCCACTGGTCTGGGGGCAAACACTCGCTAATCGTAGTGGGGGACTCGGCTGTTTTCATGGTGAGTCCTCGTACTAACACATATATCCCCAAACAGCAAGAAAGTTGCTATAGAGACAACGAGAAGCGAATTTTGTGTTTCTCTAGCGGCTGAGAGAATCCAATAATGAGCAGTAAATACCGACGTCGCAATCGCGGTCAGAAAAAGCTAAAATGGCGCTGGAAAGATGAGACAGACAACCGGCCGCTGCCCCAATCGTGGGCCGATAAGGGTCGCACAGAATCTCCCGAAGAAGATGAGGTACAACTGTACGCAATCCAGTGTCGGGCTGGGCTTTTGCTTGAGTGGCTGGTTAATCCACGAACTGGGAAGCTACTCAGAGGACCACTGAGCGAGAAGCCGGGGCTTCGCGTACTGTACGTCACCGCTGACGGTGAACACGCGCTGATGAAAGAGCTGGATGCCCGGGAAACAGACGACGGTTGGAAACCGCCCAAGCAGTTCGCCAGTGTCATCGCGAAGGACAGAGAAGAGGCTGATCCTGTTCCCGCCTCCAGTCAAGACTGCTACCGGCGCTTGGCCCAAGACCTGTACGACCTACTGTAGCTGCTGCAGAACGAGTTTCTTTGCTTGTGAGCGCGGTTGAAACGAACATTCAGTGAGCGTGCGAACTTATTGTTGCGGTCTGGAAACTGTGGGGGTATACTGATTGTGAAGTTCAGAAGCCAGTCCGACAATCCCTGCGAGGATGAACAACCCTGCGAGAAGGAACCAAGTACCGTCAAGATAGTTGAGGACACCGATTGCGATGAAACTGCCATACGCGAGCGGTTGGTAGAGATAGTGACTCCGGACACCATTCACTGTCGTGGAGAACAACAACGGAACGACAATTATCCAGAGAGCAACTGAATACAGACTTGGTGGCCCAGAAAATATAAACTCGAAATAGGTACCGCCCACAACAAACACTAGTATAATCAAAAACGCTCTCGGACGGATTCGGTTTCTGAGGGAGGGACTGGAACTCATACTTCATCTAATCTCTATTACACTATTAAAATTCGGTGTATCACTTGATGGCCAATAGACGACCTGTACCAACCAGACCGATCGACGGATAGAATTCCCTGAGCGACGCTAACCGGCAGGCCAGATTTTGTGCCTCTCTCTGAGCTGAGAGAGAATGGCTTCGCCACAGATCGACGTCGACGGGATTGTTGAAACGCTTGAGCAGATCCGCCAGCGCGGGCATAGTGCCCACACGGTCTTTCGAGACTGGGTCAACCTCATGCTGTTCGCGCTTCAGCGCCGGGACGACCCATATCTGGAGATCGTCGACGACTACCGCGAGCGCGGCGATATGGACCATCCCGAGGGACAACGGTCAGTCGACCTCTTCTCGAAAGCGTTCGGTCAGCTCCAAGAGCGAATGGCAGCCACCAATGCGGACGTCCTAGGCGCTGTTTACGAGGAATACGGGATGTCGAGCGATGCCTTCGGCCAGCACTTCACCCCACACACCGTCTGCGAGACGATGACCGAGATCGCCGGCGTTGCAGGCGAGAGTGATACCGACGACCGGCAGACGGTTCTTGACCCGGCCTGTGGGAGCGGTCGGATGCTACTGGTTGCCGGTCGAAAGCAGCCAGACGCGCTACTTTTCGGGCAAGACAAGGACCCGATATGTGCACGGATGACAGCACTGAACTGCTGTTTCCTGAATCTGGATGCCTACGTTATCCAGGGCGACTCACTGACTGTCGAGTTCCAGCGAGCGTGGCAGACCTCGTACTCTTCGTTGGGTGGCAGCGTTTGCGAGCTAGACGAGGAGGAAGTCTCTGAACTTCGTGAGTGGGTGACCGACGCCTTCGAGAATACGGTTGAGGAAGGCAACCAGCCCAGTCCAGAGCAACAGAGGGATGCGGGCTCGAAGGATCGAACAGCTCCAGTTGCAACATCCGTCCCGAGCGAGCAGGCCGGTCTGGATGCGTTCAAGAGTAGCGATTGACGGCTGTTTTGAGGGTGTCATACAACGGTTCGCATACTCGTTCTGCTCTCCCCCGCCCGCTCAATACAGTACAACTATTCAGTAATGGACTTTTTGTACAGAACCAGCTCAAATGCTAGATCTCCAAAGTCGATGGACACCTCCTGCTGGAATTGGAATCCAAGGTTTTCGTAGAACCCACGCGCGGTGTCGTTCTCAACACCTGTGTCCAAAACAAACTGTTCATATCCATCGTGCCGCGCACGCTGTTCAAGCTCGTGGTAGACAACACTTCCAACTCCCTGCCCATGGCACTCAGGATCAATACGCATTCGTGTTAGTTCAGTGGTTTGGCTATTGAGTTGAATGAGGTCCTCTTTCCACTCATTCGGTGTCGCATAGGCCCCCATACCAACAATTGTGCCATCTACAATCGCAACGAGGAATTCCCCGCCACTGTCGAGGTAGTTGTTTTGAACATCTTGGAGGTCTTTATCTGGAATATCTGGCTCATACTCAGGAGTCGTTGCCATTGCAATTTCGTTTAACTCACGGATACGCTCGCCGTCCTCGGACTGAAACCGACGAATTTCAACGGCTGAGTTTCCTTTCTCCGACATATGTGCGAATGAACTCGGGATTTAATTAAACTGATTGATGGAATTACAGGGTCTCTAGTAGCTCCCCAGTTGATATTGGTCAGTACGCACGCTCAACTGTGTGGTCAATTCAGGCCATATTGTCTGAAACCAATACCTTGTGAAGAGTTGTATGACGCCCTGGGCTGTTTTGTGTGCCCCAGTCGGGTGAGGGGCGTTCCAGTGAGAGCGTCCTGAGAAGCACCATGTCAAACGAATCAGACACAGAGCCAGGCTCAGTTGAGAAAGTAGAACGAACAGATGTCGGCTGTAGTATGGAGGCTCGGCTGAAACGAGGAACCGGGACACGAGACGAAGACACTGTGACGATCAAAGCGAAGGGTGAGACTGCTGAGGAGACGATTGCAGATTTCTACACGCTCTTAAAAGAGTACGAGCAGGATATCAGTGGTCGGCTTCGGGATGTTCAGCCCGAGGAAGACGAGTAGGATTCTTGAGCTTGTTCAGACGTAGAGCAACGCTCTGTTCATATTTACAGTGATCTTCTTGTCAGGATAACGTCTGTAATCAGTTGAGACCCTGAGTGAGAACCCGCTATCTGATTTGGGCGTCGTGGGATTGCATCGGACAGTGGATATGTAGGATAGCACTCACAGTCTACCAACGCTGTTGTCTTGACCGACCTGAAGATGTAGTCTATACGTTTTGCGTAGTAACGACTGGCGGAGTAGCGGTCGAAGCCAAATATGTCGATAGCCTCCCGGTCCTCGGTATAATGTGGCTTAAGAGAGAATCGGAGAGAATATCAATAAAAAGCCACATTTCGGCGCTAATTTTGTGCGTAGACGGTCGTTGGGTCGGACTTCTCAATTTCTCACGGCTCGGTAGAGAGTTCATCCTCAACCCGCCGAATAATATGATTATCGCTGCTAATCTCTCGCTGTTCGTGGCTAATACATCAATCACGAATCGAAAAACGCGAAGCAATCGCCACTATCAATCGATTGGTTCGTCCACTTAGAGTTCGATGGCCGCTAGAGCCCGTATCATCGACAGAAACTCTGCCAAGGTGGTCAATCTGTTTCTGGAACGACTGTTGACAGTCCTCGATATATTGGGATCCCGGTTGGGTTCGTTCCGTGCCCGCTATATATGTTTGAGGGTATCTTCACTACGAATACGTGGCAACGCTCCGCCGAGGCGGGTGACCTCTGGTGGTGGCCATTCAAGAAGTCCATCAGTATGGTTCGGCGGGCTGCGTGGGCGACTTTCTCGGTGCGCCGGGCCGTCTCCGCAAACCATCCAACTGTGACCGGTTCCACCGATAGTCCCCGACCGAGAACGCCATCTTGTGAGTGGCTACGCTGGCGCTGTCGGCGGCTGGTCTCCCCCGCCAGCTCTGTCTTCGATTAGTGTTGTTCAACCGTTATCGACGATTATCACGACAGAACAGGCAACTCAAATCAGGCTAACTAACGATACTTTGTGAGGAACTGATCTTGATTATTGCGAACATCGGCGGAAGTATCGACACTGCAACTAGTAGTAGGTATGCCTGCGATGCTAATTGGGGGCGGTGTAGACTGAGCCCCATTACGAGGAGAACCACTTGAAGACAACAAATTACAGAACATAGCAACACCTTGGGAGTAGAAGAAACAGCTTCCAGATTAATATTGTTCCTTAGTCGAGTTCCCCACCAATATAGGGGGATTCCTAGTAATGTACCAGTACCAGTCGCAAACACTCTTGGATAAATATATCGTAGAGAGATCCCTGGTGTCATCGTTTGTACTGTCTGAACACCGGTAGCCACAAGTGGTAGCAATAGTATACCGAAAATACCAGTAATAAGCCATTGATCCCGTTTAGATGAGACAAATCCTAAAGTAAATGCGAGCGAAACTCCTGATGGTACTAAAACCCATATATATGTGCTGTTGTTAAGAACGGCTCCTATCCAATGTGGCAAGTAAGAGAATTCCTTCATCATTACACCTAATAGAACAACAGAACTGATTGTGAATAGTAATGGTATTATTGACACTTTCAGAGAGTTATTATTGCGAAAGATGATACCGAGTGATACTGCTCCTACTGCAATGTATGGGATCCCCATTTGAATTAATGTGGTCCCTGCCGATATAGATGTAGTATAGAATATGATCATACCACCACTAAATCCGAGCAACCCGGCAAGTAGGAGCGCTAGTGAGATGGTTTTTGATTTCATATGACATTGTTGGCTGCGGTTCCTTATCAACTTTCTCCAAGAGGGTGTCATAGAACAGTTCCCACGCCAAAGAGCAGGGTGAACGCTGAGATGGATGAGTCCAGCGACCCTGCAAGATGATCCTTCGGTAGAGTCGTTTTTCAATGTCGCGGAGACCGAGACGCTAGCGTTGTTTGAGCATCTCTCCTTCGAGTTTCTCGAAGATTTCGACGTGTTCGCCCCGGCGGAGACGGGGCGAACACGAGCCTCCAGAGATGATGTGTGCCTTCCTTCATTGCTACTATCACGACATCTACGGGATTCGCCCGGTTGAGGAGGAGCTTCGGAATACGGTTGTCTGGCTTAGCTGTGGGTTCGATCGACCGCCGTCGAGAGACGTGATCGTAGGGCTTGTTGATGCAGTGCTTAATCAACGGACGGATCCTGAGCTCTTCTCGGAGGTGCTCACGGAACCATGTACCGTCAAATCCTCTATCGGCGGTGAGGATCTGCAACTCGCCCGCGTGCCTGCGGGCAAGTTGCTTGCAGATATCGGCGTTACTCCCTTCCCGAGTGGTCGTGCAGTGCAGGTCAAGGATAGCGTTCGTCTCTGTATCGATGAGTTTCGTGGCTTTGAGATCTTGTACTTCGTATTTCGTCTTATTGCAGTACGAGCGGCTCGCAGGCGACCGCTCGAAGAATGTGGCGTCAATAGCTCCGATCGGTCCAGTGTCGTGAAGATCAGCGGACTGTTGGAGAAGGGTCCGGCAAGCCGCCATCCTAATTCTATCGAAAGCGAGACATAACGTAGATGGATGCGGAAGATCGGCCGTTTTGAGGCCGATATCCCGCGATATTTGTGGCATCTCTTTCAGACGGTCGATTGTCATTCGGTAGGTCGTATCGAGGTAAATCCGTAGACAGTGGATGGAAATCATCGCTGCATCGGTGAACCCGCCGCCCCCTTCTGGGGCGGCAGGTTCATCCCAATCATCGCCAGTTCTTTTGGCTGCGAAGTTAACTCGCTTAGTGAAGCGGGAGATTAGGGTAGGCACATTCCAAAGTCTCCTGCTCCAACGTCGTCATTCTGCCGACCTGATCCGACGCCGTCTAGTGATTAATCGCGGCCATATATCGAGTCAATATGATTACGAATGTCTGTTGTATTACATGAGCTAAATCGGTTTTTCAAGAAAGGCTGAAGTTCGTTGTTATGGCACGTGTCAATATCATAACGTGAGACGGTAGTGTATTCAGCTAACCCCCAATTCTCCGCATGCTCATGAGTCGCATCATATAAATGACCGACTTCGTGTGTTGAGGCTTTTTCGTCACCATCCTGGGTTATATATGCGATTGCATTATCCTGCCCAGCGGATCCTATTGTATGAACTTGGCCACCAACTTCTAATTGATATTGCCGCGTATCCAAGACAACAACACCGTTAGTATTGTCACTAAGGATGTCTTGAATAGTTGAATTATTCTTTAATTGATCAAGAGCATCATCTGGTGAATCTGGGTCGCTGAGAGAGACTGTTTGACCAGGCGTTGAAGTAGAGAGTAGATATTCACAAGATCCATCTTCAATATCCCTTTGACCATACATCAGCAACGGTGTTTGAGTGTGACTGTGGATCTCTATTGTCTCCCTTTTCAGTAGTAATAAATGCTACATTATTAGCTATACAACCTACACTGTTTGTACCTGCTCGTGGTGTCTTGTTTGGGTTGGACGGATTTGCCAGTGCGCTCTTCCGCTACAGCGATTGCATTTATACTTGGGATTTCGGTAACATCTCGCTCAACTGTTTCTGAGGAGATGAATTTGTCTGCCGAAGATCCTTGCCTCTTCGCCCGAACTCTGGCATTGATAACGTCTTGACCAAGGCGGCTATTTTTAGGGAGTAGATGTTTATCTCTATGCGCAAATAATTTTATCACTCCATGATTAGTTATGTCTATTGAGGCCGGATTCTTAGTAGAACTGAGTTCTACTGTTTTACTGCTTTGTTCTGGAACCGTAGTAGATTCTCCATTGATATCCAGGGATATGTTCCTGTTACTTCGACTTAGCTTAAGTTTTTGAACATCCTTACTAGATGCTTCTACATGTTGTAGTCCGGAGAGATCCGTAATATCAACTGAATCGTTTTTTCCAGTTTGGATAGCCCCATCTTCACGATATGCTAAAATTTGGTCATCTGAATAGAAATACGGCGATCATTGTAATCACGAATATATCCCTTTTTTTCTGTGATGATTGGAGGGTAGCGAAGTATATCTGCTTCACTTCTTAAACGGTCATCGTTTATACTAACCCCAATAACTAGCTGCTCAGATTTTTTAATATCTTCTGTTGATTCTGCCGATACTGTATCTACAGCCATTGGGAAGAGGTAGCCGATCCAGCTGCTTGTATGAAGTTCGTCGTTTCATAGCTTTGAACTACAATCAGCAATTTAAACCCAAACCATATAGTCTTTTTTCTGTCATGATTATCCGTCATAGAATGTCCTCAGAAGCACTAACCAATCAATCTTACAAGCGTACGGTGTTATATCATGCTGTGTACATCTAATCTTGCAAATTCAAGTATATGCCATAATAATATTTGACATAATATTCTATGCCAATACCAAGATCTCAGTAGGCCTCTACTGCGCTAATCACGCTGTTCACCGAAAATAACGGTATAAATTACTTATTGTGGACTAGAAACACGTTCAAATTGACCTAATCGCGTCGATACGCCCTGCTCCAAGCCCAGCAGTGTTTTCTCCCGAGAGTTCAACTGCACCTTTTTCGATAGCTTGCTTGACACGCGGGGATGGAGCCCTGGCGCGATTTCGCGGATGAGACAGGCAAGTCCGGTCACTTGGGGGGCTGCCATTGATGTGCCAGCATTGTAGCCGTATTGTTCGCCTCCGATATACTTGGGTAGTGACGATAGAATACCCCATTCGGAGATATCTGCGTTCCACGTTTTTTCTTGTGTGTCATACCCACCACCTGGCGCAGCGACATCGATGACATTGTCCCCATAGTTAGAGTCGTGTCTACGTTTGTCGTTTGGCCGGTTTGCGGCAACACTGATCACGCCTCTGTTCGCTGAGGGGAGTTCATATGGAGGATCCTGGTGAAAATCCGCTCCCTGATCTCCTCCAGCAACAACGACAACAGTGCCTTGTTTGACCGCGTGCTGAATCACACGTCGAAACGCGGAAAACAATCTCTGTCGTGTTACAGAGGCGGAAAGCGGTCCTGCTTCCAAGACTGATGTTGACCACGTCAGCCCCAATCTCGACGGCATAGTCAGCGCGTGCAGCGTATCAGCTACGGTTATCTGTTTCACAGAGGAGTGGTCACTGATTTGTCTGTAAAACATCGTCCGAAGTGGAACTATCGTTGTAGCGGGTGCAGTGCCGATAATTCCGGAGTCGGTACCATTGGCAGCGGCAATCCCCGCAACACATGGGTGCCATGCCCGTCGATATCAGCTCCGACCGGCAGTTCGACCGTATCCCTACCGAACTCTCCATCTTCATGTGGTCTGATAAGTATCTGTCCGGCGTGGATTTGGCCGTTCGGAACAATCGGCCTTGTTCCAAATCAACCCTCGATTCAAGATCTGGATGGGAGGGACTAACACCAGTGTCAATAACCGCAAGCGTGGGTCCCATCACCAGTGGCGATGTCGTGAGCGGCGAACGTATTTGTCAGTTCCTTGTCCCACTGCTGTTCAGACAGTGATGTTGTATCCGAGACAGACCCTTCGTCTGCTGTGTGAGATTGCCGACCTCAAAGGTCTGGTTTGCAACAGCATCATTGACGGTGGGGAGTGACCGAAGGTCGTCTTCGCTGTCTCTAGGACCCACAATTAGAACGAGTGAGCCTCCTGCCAACTCCTGCAGTACTCTATACCCTCTACTTGCAAGCCGATCACCTAGGCCTTCCCATCGCCAAGGACAATATACACTTCTTTGTTATTGACCATTGACTGGTCGTCTGCAAGTCCAGTCCCAGCAGTACCTATGGCGGCACTACCTGCGGCAATGCTTTCAAGAAATGATCGTCTTGTGAACACTATATCGTGTGACATTCCGCGTGGTTGTTTGTATAGGTATCGTTCCGAATCGCGGTTTATGTCTTGGTCAAATATAAAATTAAATACCTTATCAACACATGAGCAAGAGTTGTATGGACATAGATGTAGTAGATACCCTCCGACAACCAGAATATACTGGCGAGAACCGGTGTGAGCCATGTACAGCCCTCAATCTAGCTATTGCAACGATACTTGGATCTACTATCGCCCGGAAATCAAAATTGGGTGGGATCGTTGGATTCGGTATCTCAGTCGGGTTGATCTATCTGCGCGGCTACCTCGTGCCAGGAACCCCGACACTCACTAAGCGGTATCTTCCTACAGAGGTGCTCCGCTGGTTTGGGAAAGACCCGGAACCCGAGCTGGCTACGGGCTTTGCCGACATCGAGACTGGTGATGACACGTCCTCCAACAGAGCAGCTGTTGGAACCGGGAGTGAGGAGACAGCTGACACAGAAGTGGCTACTGACGACATTGCAACTAACGGACATCACACATCAGCGGATAACCAACCACCATCGGAGGATGATCTTGAACTATTCTTCACTGACCACGGCATACTCGAACCGTGCCCTGATTCAGATGATCTTTGTCTCACAGACTCCTTTGAGACCGCTTGGATAGACGAGGTTGATTCGCTGAATACGACGGAAATCACGGCAGCGTTAATTACGGATACTATTGGGATCGAAACTGAGGGCAAAGAGTTCGAACTCACTGAACAAGGTGATACCAGAATATTACAGACTAATGACCGACTGGTCTCACAGTGGCCCTCCAAAGCAGCGCTTCTCGCGATATCGCCGCCTGTCACGTACTTCGGTCAGAGCTCACTGGCTGGAGCGACTATCGGCTTGAAAAGAAGGGCCAGATTCTCAATGCGCTCCGAATGTTCATCGAAATCTGCCCGACAACAGGCGGAGACATTCAAATGGGTGAAGAAGTCGTAGAATCTTGCTGTAGTTCACATAAGGTGGTTGCTGTTACTTGCGAGGAGTCCGGTGAGCGACTTTTCGAACATCCACTCCCTGAGGACGATGCAAAGGAGCATCCGTCCTAGTACCTTAATTTCCAGACAAGATGGTTAGATAAAAGGATTGACTGAGGATATATAGGATCGTTTGAGTGAAAGATTGATACCAGCAACGATGGGAGTGTCGAATGTGGATAAGAAAGAGACTGCAATTTGTATACATATTGTAGGAGTTGCCGCAATAGTGTTAGGACTCATTGCACATGGATTGGTCGATCAAACGAGACTCGGATTGGTCTTAATAGGAGGTG